>PALY01000044.1 GCA_002707085.1 Deltaproteobacteria bacterium | reverse complement strand
ATCTGGAAGCATTTTTAAAAGGTTCAACCAGCATTTTCATTGACGAAACAGGACCGACCATCCGCTAAATTGTGTCGCCCTGGCCTCATCAGAAACCAGAAATATTGATCTTTTTGAGCTGGATCACTTGCTCCATCTGGACCCCAGCTGTTATTGAAAGTGAAAGTCATTATCAAATATGACGGGGATTGATTATGGGTTGTCCAAACAGACCAATTGTTACTGTTCACCACACTGACTGGGGCGTCCTTCTGCAATTTGGTGGCACCTTGGTGCAGCTTCCAGATGATGTTTTTCAACAGTTCGCACAAATCGTGGGGGGTGCTGCAAAACATCGCAAATCCACACAAATCGATTTGTCATACGCCACCATACCGGAGGCGTAGAGAAGAATTTTTCAAATGGCTGCGGTCGGGTCTCCTTTCCTTTTCCGTTTTCGCAGCCGGGCTCTGCTTCGTGGTCCAGGTATCATCGTCACCTGGGCCACGAGGCAACCCACTTCTTGATTGCTTCTCTCTCGTCCCGTTCCCTGACTCTGTAATTCATAGAGTCCTTAACGAAACGCCATTGTTCAATTGCGCAATAGTGTGGGGATATCCGATAACGGTATCGATTCGGGCACAGCCTTAAATGGGTGTCTGCCTTCAGTATTTGGAACCACACTGGTCATCCCTTTGGCTCTGGGGATCGAAGTCGTACCCTTGCCCCAAACAACCCAGCGCTCTGAGCCATTGGGCATGGTCAATTGGTAGCCATACTGCCCCCGCGCCAAACCCTTCATTTCCTTAATGTCAGCAAAACCGCGCACGTGTTCACCAAGCAATTGCATGGTTCCAAACGAAGGCTTCCTGCTTCCATCTGCTCGACACAACCCATACCCGCGCCATCGATTCCTGGGTCGTTCAGGAGAGGAAACAAAGGTATGCCAAAACACAGCTTGGTCCCCCTCGCCCCAGGCCAACAACGAACGGCGGAAAACATCTGCCGCCTGTTGATTTTCCGAATTCGGATAGTTCGTCCGGACGGTCAAATCCATGGAACTGGTGGACCCTGTTTCGGTCAACCAAACCGGTTTGTCATCAAGCCCTGCATCCCGAAGGGCTTGCGCTAAACGATCGCGACGCGCTTCAAACTGCCGCCAGTCACCATAAAAGTGGTAGTTCACAACATCGAAGCCACGTGGACCCGCTCCACGCACAAATGCCGGCAACCAAGTCTCTAAAACATAGGGACTCAAGCCCGCCATCCCGGGCATCAAGATGACGGCATCCGGATCGTGAGTCCGAATCAATGCAGCCACTTCAGCTACGAAACGACCTTGCGCTTCTGGGGAATACCCGCCTGGTGGAGAGTGTGGAGGCCGACGACCAGGCGGTCGCTTTCTGTCTCCCGGATCGGCAGCCCGCCAGTGATCCATCTCATTGCCAATCTCCCAATACGTGACTTTGTCCGCATACCGTTTGACCACTGTTTCAACATAATCTTTCGCATGCACACCCAGTCCTGGGCGAAAAGCGCCCGGCCCCTGTTCCCACGGTGGAGACCCCGAGGCGTACTGCAGGGAAAACAAAGTAACGATGGGGGCAACGGGCGCATCCAAAAGCACGGAGTCTGCACGTGAAAAGTTCCATTCATCGTTCTGCGGTTCCACATCCCGCCAGACCAAATCTGCCCGCACCAATTGACGCATTGCATCAACATTCAATGCCGCCAATAAAGATGCGATTTCACCGTTATCAAACGCCTTCTCTCCCGGCTTATCCCAGTGATAGCGCATGAAATTTAGGCCCAATCGTGGAGGGGTATCGGCGAACGCGGTGCTGCCCCACAACACCAAGAGCAACGCCAACATCTTGCCCATCATTCAGGCTTGTCCAACCCATATTGCTGGAGCCAGGACACAACCTGCATCCGGGACCGACCCAAGGCTTCGGCCACAACATCGATGTCGTCATCATGCAGTGCCAACAGCCCTTCCAAGTCGGGCTTCGCCGGTACAGGACGACGGATTTCCACCTGGGTCATCGAGTCTTCGGTCGTTGGGGCGGGCGTACTCCCACCACGAAGCCATGGACTCACCAATTCGGTCACCAAGGCATCAAGACCCGAACCGCGCACTCTCAAATCGGAGGCCACAGTCTTCATTTCCTCCATGTCCCCATCCCAGGAATACAGCAACAATGTTTCAATCAAATCAATCGACAACGGTGGTGTGCCAATGCCCAAACAACCCACAAACAAACCGAGAACATCCTCGCGTCGTTCCCGAACAGAAGGAATTCGCACCGTGGCATCATCAAAAGACTCCAGAATCGATGCATCGAATCTTCCGTTTTGGGACAGTTGCACCAAATCCTGAGCCGATGCCGCTATCACAGGCGCCATACCGCGCACGTCCCTCAAAACTGTGAGTGCTGCTGGGTCCAAATCTTCTACATTTTCAAGCAAGATTGTATTGGTATCTTGAAGTGCNGTNTCTAAGNCATCACAACGAAGGNTCCCCGCCCGCAACCGAGTGAGATGACCTTCAGGGTTTATCCGTCGGTGAATCGCCTCTGCTGGTGCTGTCCAAACCGCACCCACTCGCCCAAGCAATAAAGCCCGACGGTGATGGGGGGTCAGGCCATCAATCGCTGCTCGCATCCGTCGCATTTGGGGCGCTCGACCTGGAATGTCGGAAGCTCCTGATTCAGCTTTCTCCAACATTCGATACACAAAGAATGACTCACCCAATCGAATCAGATCCCCATCCACCAAAAACTGTTGGTTTACGTTGCGACCGTTGACGAACGTGCCGTTCTTACTTTCCAGATCACGGATCTCAACACGCCAAGGGTCGGTCGTCACGATGATCTTCGCATGTCGCCGAGACACCAAGACATCACCATCAAAAGCCAAGACGCCCGCGCCACTGTCTCTGCCCAGCGCGAGTGTGCCGACATCCACCCCAACCGCTGGCCCATCCAAGACACCACCCGAACGGGCATATACTGGTACCAAATGAGGGCGGGTTGATTCGTTGGGCATCGGCTATGCCGTCTCCTTCTTTATCTGATTATTCCAGACTCCCTGAGAGTACCCAATATGCAGGTTCACTGCCTCCACCATCCATGGTAGCAGTGACATCTTCAAGGCCAAAGCCCTCAATTTCAGGCAGAGGAATCTCGCCAAGGGCGCCTGTGATTTCTGGGAGGTACAGCGGCATCAAATCGCCAAACAGCACTTCTGTATCTTCGTCGGTCGCACCATAGTCTGGGGACGTGTAGCTCACATCCACATGGACCACGGGTTCGCCAACTTCCAACGCGATGCTGCTGCCTGTTGTCGCATCCAAGGTCAGCGGAGCAGTCGCTGAAACATACAGTTCCATATACCGAGACGATTCACTGATCTCACCGTTGTAGATGGCAACATGTAAATCACCCAACTGAAGCTGGAATTGTGATCCATCACCATCATCATATGGCACAGCGACTGGGGGAAGCATTGGCGTGGTTACCATCGTCATCTCCGTCAACCCTGGCATCAACAAACTGATGGTCGTCATATCCAAACCAAGGTCTTCGTCGTTCAGTTCCTGATCAAGAACACCGCCCACCCAAAAACCGTAGAGTGCTTGGTTCACGAAGTCTGTACTGAGCGCCAGCTTGGTCCCGGAACCCACATGTCCAAAGGAAGGAGGAGTGAAGTCAGCATATGGAAAACCGGTCGGTCCCCCATCGATGCCGCCACCGATCTCCTCATCCACAGTCATACGAGTACGCAAGGTCACTGTGATTCCTGAGGAATCAACCTCTGCAGCCTGAACCCGTGCATCCAAATTGTAGGTGTTGCCCGCTATCGAGAAGTCTTGACTGATTCGCAAGCCGTCCAAAGCGCTCTCGATCAACGGAGGAACTTCGTCCGCCACTGTGTCCTCAATTGCGCCGGTAATCGCGGACTCAACCCGTCCATCCACATCAATACCCAAGAAATCTGCGACATCATCAAGAGGCCCAGACATATCGAAGGCAAAACCTACGGTAGAAGCTGAGACTGAGTCCAGACTGAGAAACAGATAGCCACCGCTACTCACAAACGGATCAAGCACCATTTGTATCTCAATGGCACTGGCAGTAATGGTTCCTGTTGGGTCTCCCAAACTGGTATCAGAACTCCAATTGACCGCCACATCGTTCACGGTGAAGGTCACAAGCAAATCCCCCGCAGATCGGGCATCGATGTCCATTTCAACCGAGTCGTAGCTAATGGCGTCGACAAACACTTCAAGGTTGTAGCAAGGCCAACCAAATGGAGGGGCACAGCCGGACTCGGCAATGATCCGTCCCACCAACATACTTGAAATCATTGACTCACTGATCGCACCTGTCGCCAAACTCTCCAGACGGCCCAAACCACCATCGTCTTCGAACAGACGAATCACGATGCCATCATTCATCAATGCGCTTGCCGAATAGAAGGTGTCTGCATGGAGAACTGCGCGCACATCCGAACTGCGGTTGCCTTCTTCCGGTGTCTCGGCATCCAATGCCACCGTCTCGACGATGGTGACACCATGTTCCAGAGCAATGTCGTGATTAAACACGGTTTCGAAATACTCGTCGGGTTCGTCCCCATTGATCGTCACCGAGTCAACACCCGACAGCACATCCTCAACGGTGCCTGAAACCATGACCGAAGAAGATGTCGTCCACGTGCCTCGANGCGGTGTCACCACATTCAGTTCAGGACCTGTTGAATCGATCAACACTTCAACTTCATCAATAAAGTCTGTTCCATCCACCTGGGCCCAGACCACAAATAGACCTTCTTCTTCAAAGGTGATTTCATCTTCATCAATGACGGCACCCGTACCATCCACACCCAATGTGAAAGGGTCTGAACGTTCATTGCCATATTCATCAGCCACAAAGACTTCGGCATCCGTGTCGTCACCGATCTCCAGGTCTGTTTCATCCAGTACCAATGTGATGGATGCCAATTCAGCTGGAGACACTGTCCAGCCTTGGCCACGAACCATGCCTTCAATTTCTACACTGATTTCATAGCTACCCGACACGGTTGAAACCAGTTCAAACCCCGTTTGGGTCACATTCTCGGAACTCAAGGAAACGACTTGTTCCAATCCTTCCAATTCGTTCCCAAATTCATCCGTAGCGGTCACCGAGTACGTATTGGCCTGCCCGGCCATCACGTCGATGTACTCCATAGAAACCGAAAAGTTATCCAGCGTAGATGCGTCAACCTGCAAAGCAGCGGTGGCTTCATGACTCACACCATCGATGTCTGCTGTAGCCGTGATCGTGTGTAAACCCGCCACAGTCGGAAGCACAGAACCAGAGTCAATGGAGAGCGGGTCTTCCGCATCACTCACCAAACTAAACTCTGAGACCGTTTCGGTTTCGCCATCCGCATCCACCCAAGCGACTGAAAACCCAACAGGATCTCCAGCGGTCGATACATCCGTATCAAGATTCAGGGTCAAGCTTGCATCTGCGTCGGCGTCGGCGTCCGCGTCCGCGTCCGCGTCCGCATCTGCATCCGAGGAAATACCCGAATTCACATCCCCATCTTGCTCATCAAACTTACTTGAACACCCTACTGCCAGCGCAGCAACGAACATCACCCAAAAACAACGCATGTATTGGCCTCCAAAACGGCTGAATGAAGCATGACCCAACCATCGCGCCTTGTAAAGAAAAGAGGCACAATCCTGATCGAAAATGTCAGGCGACGCGGGCACAATTTTGAATCCGTCTTGCTTGGGACCAAACCATTACAAGCTGGCCCCCACCAACACGACCTTGCGAACCCCTGACATAGACCGGCTTGCACCTGCCTATGGCTAGGCCGTACAATCCTCCCTACACTCCAAGGAGGGTTCCATGAACCTGATTCAACGCCTCATTAAAGACGAGTCCGGCGCAACCGCCATTGAGTATGGCCTGATCGCAGGACTGGTAGCCGTCGCAATCATTACTGCACTTTCATTGCTCGGCACATCACTCGACAATCTATTTTCGGACGTCGCCACACAAGTTGATGGTGCGACAACGGGTCCGTAGACCCTTTTGAGCCGATCCAACTGGCCACACCCATCGCACCCGTTCTTTGGACGTGGGTGGGTATTGCTGCGTTTTGGGATGTGCGAACGCGCCGAATTCCAAATCGACTGATTGTGGTTGGGCTGCTTCTTTCCATGCTTTGGGCGGGCATGACCAATAATTGGCTGCATGCTCTCGCTGGAATCGGGGTCGCGCTTGGAATCGGCATTATACCGTTTGCGCTCCGCATCCTCGGCGGCGGTGATGTAAAAGCACTCATGGTGGTCGGCGGCTTTGTGGGGGTCACGGGCGTCGCCAAAGTTGCCCTTTGGTCCGCCGCGGGCTGTGGCCTATTTTCCGCCATCTACTGGGCTAGCCTGCGTTTCCGAACCGTACAGACGACTCCGAAACTTCCCGTCGCAGCCCCCTTGGCTATTGCGACATGGGCGCTAACCCACCCCTTTGTATGACGATTGGGGTGGCCCAAAAGTATTGACAATGCAATACTATTCCCCAATCCCTTCGCCAATCCGATACACTATCTTTCCCGCGCGCACACACGGAGAGCCACATGGCCCGACTCGCGACAACAGGCCAACCACGAGGCGCACTCATCATGGGTGTGTCTCTGATTGGTGCAATCATTGCTGCGTACGCTGTCTTTCGCGTTCTTCAGACCGCACAAGATGAAGTTGAGGCAGCCCGCCAAGGGCCAAGCACCATACCGGTCGTCATCGCTACCCGTAACCTTGATATGGGCCTGACCATTACCGAAGAAGATGTCACCATCCGTCATCTTCTTCCAGAAATGGTACCGAGCGACGAAGTCTATACAGACTCCGAGATCGTCGTGGGTAGAACACCTCGCTCCAAGATTCTCGTAAACGAGATGGTCCGCCGAGAACGCTTGGCTGCCGCCGATGCAGGTGTTGGATTGAACGCACTGATCCGCAAAGGCATGCGTGCAATGACCGTCAACTTGGACCAGCAATCGGGAGTTGGTGGGTTCATTCAACCAGGCAACTACGTTGACGTCATCGTAACGATCCGACCAGACGATCAGATGGGCCGTTCTCAGTGGGCCACCGAAACAATCTTGTCAGGTATCCCCGTCCTGACTGTGGCCACCGGGGAACCCAAAGTCGAAGAAAGCAAGGATGGCGAACCAAAACGACGGGCAACCACACGCCGTGGAAAACCCTCCGTCACGCTGGAATTGACGACCGATCAAACAGAAAAACTCGCCTTGGCGGTCTCCAAGGGGGACATTCACCTCGTGCTGCGAGGCGACTTAGACATCACCAGTGTCGACGGAGAGACCACCAGTCCACTCTCGACGTCGGAACTCATCGGCTACAAGGCGCCACGCCGGATGGGCCGAAAAACTTTCCGAACTGCTGAAGTCATTCAAGGATCTCGAACTGACACAGCGCGATTTGATCGCGCAGGCAAAAAAATTGAACGCTAACGGAGCCTCCATGAAGTCCTTGTGCGCCCTGCTGCTCACGCTCCTATTTTGGATTCCCCTTGCCCAGGCTGCAGGCTCTGCGCCACCACGCAGAACCGCAGACACGCCTTCCGAGTGGTTGGACGTCGGCGTAGGGCAATCGTTTATCTACAAGGAGAAGCGACCCATCTCTCGCGTCTTGGTGTCCGATGGAGAAATCGCTGAAGTCAAACTTCTGGAAGCCGGACAGTTCCAAATCCGAGGTTTGACCGTGGGCAGTACTGACCTCTGGGTCTGGTTTCAAGGTCGAGTGAATGCGCCGGTACATTACCAGTTGACCATTCATCAAGACCTGTCGGATCTGATTCGTAGAATCGACGAACTTGTAGATGGCACCCCTCCAAAGGTCTACCCACTGCGTGAGCGGCTGGTCTTAGAAGGCCCCGTCTCCGACCTGAGTACCTTGGAACATATTGCCAATGTCGCCCGTGTATATGACGAAGACTTCATCAACCTGATGACCGTTCAAGGTGATCACCAAATCCAACTTGAAGTCGTTTTTGCAGAAGTCAATCGGTCTGCGCTCCGAGAACTTGGCTTCAATGCCATCTGGGGAAATCGCGCACTGGGGCTGGGTATCGAAGGCCCCATGACCACCACGGGTTCAGTCGCAACGGCCTCCAAAGATGTACTGATCAATGGCGGTACGGTCCTCTCTCCTTCGTCCGAAGCCTTTCGTCTGCTCGGTGCGGTGGGTGGCGATGTAAACCTTTCGGCCATCATGAGCGTCCTCAGCCAAAACAACATCTCTAAGATTCTTGCACAGCCAACCCTTGTGGCGCTTTCCGGTCAACAAGCAGAGTTTCTTGCCGGTGGAGAAGTACCCATTCCTGTCTCTCAGTTCGGCAACAAGGTCACCATCGAATTCAAAGAGTATGGTGTAAAACTCATCTTTGTCCCCACTGTGCTGGGTGGCGATGTGGTCGACATGCGGGTGTATGTGGAAGTCTCGGATTTAGACAACACAAACTCGATTCGTCTGACGGGAATCGAAATCCCAAGTTTTGTGAGCAGAAAGACCCAATCGCACCTGCGCTTGAAGTCAGGCAATACCTTCGCAATGGCAGGCATGTTGAACGACACTGTTCGAGCCACCTATGCACGGGTTCCCCTGCTCGGTGACATCCCAATTCTTGGCTCACTGTTCCGCTATGTACAACATCGTCGAGATGAAACAGAATTGATGATTTTTGTGACCCCACGATTGGTCCGACCCATCGCTCCCGGCGAAGTTCCAGCCCCTCCTGGTGTCACCGAAGACAACAACCCCAATGATTTCGAGTTGTTCCTACTCGGTATGGACCATCGTTCAGAATCTCGTTCAACAGCACCCACAGGCCCCATCGGTCTGGCACGCTGAGGCAACACCATGCAGCGCTCAACCACCAATCGCACCATCGCAACTGTCCTTGTCATCGGCGTGGACGGACACGGCCTGGGACTGATTCGGGAATGCCTGAGTACAGAAGCTGCGATTCCAAATGAAAATCTGAGCTATTCCGACGCTGCGGATGCCGTCCGCCGACACCGCGCACAAGTGGTCATCGTGGGCTTTGATACAGATTTTGATGCTGCGATTCGATTGGGATCTGCACTCAAAGCGGAGAACCCGAACCTTGTGCTGTTTGCACATGCATCGGTCGCAGATCCCGAGCGCATTCGCGCAGCCATGCGGTCGGGATATCAAGACTTTGTTGTACTTCCAGAAGATACCGACCTCCTCCGACGAGCAGTCCGGGAAGCACCCCGAGAAACGCTCACATCTACAGATCAAGGGCACGTCGTCGCCGTAATTGGGGCAAAAGGGGGGTGTGGGTCAACCTTCGTCAGCGTGAACTTGGCAGCGGAATTGGCACCGGTACACCGTGTTTGCGTGGTCGACATGGACTTTTCCATGGGCGATGTCGCCAGCTTCCTCGACCTTCAGCCCAGCAGTACATTGCACGACCTTCTCGCAAACCTGAACCGCTTGGATGAACGGATGGTTGCAGGCTCGGTAAGCGTCCATCCAAGCCAACTGCACGTAATTGCACAGCCGCTTGAACTGGTCGAAACAGAGTTTCTGCGCAGCGAAGACCTTGTGCGAGTTCTTACCGCTGCAGCCGACGCGTACCACTACCTTGTCGTGGACTGTGGTGGCCGCTTGGATGACGCCACACGAACGGCCATCACTGTGGCAGATCAAGTCATCCTTTTATGTACACCCGATGTGCCAAGCGTAAAGAATGCATGGCGCAGACTTCACCTGCTGGAACGNCAAGGCGTTGACCTGCAATCCGTCCGTTTGGTCGTAAACAAATGGAATGCAAACGCCCCATTGACTCAACTGGATATCGAATCCAACCTGGGCATCCCAGTCGCCGCCACAATCGCCAATGACCCGCAGCGCTGCAATCACGCCATCAACATTGGCGCACTACTGCGGGACGTAGACAGGCGCTCTCCCGCAGGCAGAGATTTGTCGAACATGGTGTCTCTGATCACTGAGGGGGCAACTCGCGTCGAACCGGTGAAGAGTGATTCACCATTGTCATGGCTGTTCAAGTAGGCCACCCCTAAAGGAAGAATAAATATCCCATGTCATCTCGTCTGATAGATCGCGTCCGAAATGCACAACAGAAGGCCCAAGGTGCCGATTCTGGCACGGAAGACTTTGCGCGTATCAAGGGCGAACTGCACAAGGAATTGGTGGCTTCCCTCGACTTTGAACAAGTCAACCAGATTCCCAGAGAGGAACTTCAGCATCGCTTACGGAAAAGCCTTTCCGACACCATAAACACCCGACAGCTGCCCCTCAATCGTGCGGAACGAGACCGTTTGGTCGAAGAAATCCTCAATGAGATCACAGGGCTGGGTCCCCTTGAACCCTTGCTCCGCGACCCAGGCATCACAGACATATTGATCAATGGTGCGGATACCGTCTATGTAGAGCGTGAAGGACGACTTGAGCGCGCGAACTGCACCTTCAATTCCAATGAACATCTGATGCAAATCATTGATAGAGTCGTGAGCCAAGTGGGTCGACGCATCGATGAATCAAACCCGATGGTCGATGCAAGACTCCGTGACGGAAGTCGTTTCAACGCGATCATTCCACCGCTCGCCCTAGACGGACCCATGGTGTCGATTCGTCGATTTGGGCACAAAGCCATCATGGCCGAAGACCTCATCCGACTTGGTGCAGCGCCGAAACCATTCATGGACTTGATGCATGCATGCGTAAAAGCGCGACTCAATGTGCTGGTGAGCGGTGGAACCGGTTCTGGTAAAACCACAATGCTCAATGTGTTGAGTAGCTACATTCCAGAAAACCACCGAATCGTGACCATCGAAGATGCTGCTGAATTGAAACTACAGCAAACACACGTGGTCCGGCTGGAGACACGCCCTGCAAACCTGGAGGGAGAAGGACAAATCAAGGCAGAGGACTTGCTGCGAAATGCCCTCCGGATGCGTCCGGACCGAATCATTATTGGTGAGATTCGTGGCAAAGAAGCTGTAGACATGCTTCAAGCCATGAACACTGGACACGAAGGTTCCTTGTCGACCGTCCATGCCAATTCAACCCGGGATGCACTCAGTCGTGTTGAAACCATGGTGGGCATGGGAATGACCAACGTCACCGATCAACGCATTCGGGAAGTCATTGCACGCGCCTTGGATGTAATCATTCACCTTGATCGGCTTCCCGACGGTTCGCGCCGAGTCATGGCCATCACCGAAGTTCTTGGGATGGAAGGAAATGTCATCACCACCCAAGACGTATTTAGCTTTGAACAATCTGGAATTGACGCAGAAGGCAAAGTGATAGGAGCCTTCCAAGCAACGGGTGTACGGCCCCATTTCGCGAATAAACTGCAGCGAATTGGCATCCAACTCCCTCCAGAACTGTTCCGTTTTCGAAAGGATGTGCCGTGAGTCCATCCGTACTGGTGATCATCATCACCCTGATATTCGTCGGAATGCTGCTGGCGGGAAGCTTCGTATANTGGACCATCGCCTCAAAACGTGAGGCCCGAGCCCGCTCATTGTCTCGTAGACTGGGAACCCTGGCTGATGGCAACGATGCGACAAACAACCTTTTTCAGATCAAACGTTCTGAACCTTTGGTCGAAAGCTTGGGGTTGGTGGGTCAGCACTTCCACAAACTGGTCCGTCAAGCCGGCGCCCCTTACCCTGCGAGCGGCCTGGCGATCAGAATCGCATTGTTCGCTTTGGCGGGTGGACTGAGCTTGGGTGTGATGTTCTCGTTCAGGGCTGGCATTGCTGGGCTGTTGTTGGGCTTGATACCTTGGCTACAGATTCGCTCTAAAGCTGCACAACGCACCGTTCAGTTGTCTGAACAATTGCCAGATGCTCTCGANCTTGTCGGACGCTCTTTGCAAGCAGGGCATGGAATCGCAGATGCGATGCGGCTGTGTGCAGAGGAAATGCCGCTGCCCATCGCTCGGGAGTTTGGCCAAGTATACGAAGAACATAATCTTGGACGAGACTTTCGAGAATGCATGGTCGAGCTGGCAGAGCGCAACCCACACAATTTCGATGTTCGCATCTTCGTGAGTTCGACGCTCCTTCAAAGAGAAACAGGTGGAAACCTGATTGAAATATTGACCAACATTTCTGCCACCATACGGGCNAGGTTCATATTCAAAGGGAAAGTTCGCGCACTGACTGCAGAGGCACGCACCAGCGCATTCATCTTGGGCACCCTGCCCTTCTTTGTGACGGGAGCATTGCTCGTCCTCCGCCCCGATTACCTGACGCCTTTGTTCACAGACAGTCTGGGTCGATCCATGCTCATGGTGTCAGGCCTGCTGTTCAGTTCTGGAATCCTCCTCATGCGCAGCCTTGCGCAAGTTGAGGTGTGAATGGACCTCCTCATTCCACTGGTCGGCACCACCGTATTTATATCTGTCCTCGCCGCAGGTTGGGCCGCCCGTTCATTCCTCTCGCCGGAACGCACCGCGCGGGATCGAATTGCTGAAGTCACCCGTGGGACAGGCACAGGAGGACGCGGTCTATTCTCAGAACCCGTACAAACAACTGAGATTCAATTCCAGATCGCCAAATTTGCTACACCANNCAGCGAAANTGAACAAAACCTATTGCGGCAGCGTCTGGTCCAGGG
>PALY01000043.1 GCA_002707085.1 Deltaproteobacteria bacterium | reverse complement strand
ACTCAAGGACGCCTGGGTCATCAGCTCTGGGTACAAACGCGGAAGCGGTTCAGAAGTTCGGATAGGACACCCCGACTCCATACCCGATCTTTTCCTCGGTGATGAACTGGAAATGCTGCGTAGACAAGGCCTGCATGTGGTGTCTGCCCCGAACAGACTGGATGGTATCTCGGCCGCCAAAGAGGCTAAGTTTGCAATCATCGACGGAGGGTTGGGACACCCCAGCCTCCACCAAGCTTTTAGGATCTGCTGTATCGACGTTCTTTCACCATCTGGACGCGGCGCATTTCCTATGGGGTCATCACGGCACCCTTGGTCCTATTTGGAAGGTGTCGACACCATTTGGCTCCACAACCATAGAGCCAGCATGCCCATCCCACCTCTCCCTCCCCACATCCCAGTCGTGCGATCAACCTTAGAACCGGTGGGCTGGATTCACAAAGGAAAGGATTATCCACTCAACGCCGTACAAGGGCCTGTTGATGCAATCATCGGTATCGCCAAACCTGAACGTTTCTTATGCGCACTCATCCAAATGGGTCTGCAGGTGAATTCTTTTCGAACTGTGGCTGACCATGGTGATTTGGGTTCTGTCCCCCCCGGTACAGTCATGTCGGAAAAAGATGCTGCCCGACTTCCATATGATGCCGATGTTTGGGTTCTGAAAATGAAACTACGAGTCCAGGGGGCCGAAGCCGTTCTGACTGCAATCCAGGAGCATGTGTAGTGCGTTGGCTGTTGGGCTGGGTTTGGTGGACCATTCTTCCAATTCGAAAAGCGATGGCCATCCGCAACTATCGTTTCGCATTCCCGAAACACTCACCAACGGAACTGCGACATACCGTTGGAGACATGGTCTGGAGCTATGTCGAACTGGCCATGGGTCGCCGGGCAACTCTTGAGGGCCTCGAGTTGATGCGCGGTGGCGGAATCTGTTTGGCAGGGCATGGCGGCGCCTGGGATTTGGCACTGATTTCTGCAGCAGCACATTTACCCATCACCATTTTCGTCAAACCTCCATCGAACCGTCTCGCAGCATGGTTCATTACCCGGGCGCGGACCCGCGCTGGAATCGAGCTTCTCCCTCCATCTGGATCATCTCAAGCGGCATACGATGCACTCCGTCAGGGCCGAGTATTGGTTTTTGTACAAGATCAAAGACACAACAGAGGCATACCTGTTGACTTCTTTGGGAAACCCGCTTGGACTTCCCGTGGATTTGGTCGGATCGCCAACCGAACCGGAGCACGATTGTTTGGGGCCTGGCAATGGAGAGATGATCAAGGTCACCATCTGCGTTTTGAAACACTCAACCCAACCCCACCAACAGACACAGACGAAGCCATCGATTACCTGACCGAATACAGCCAACACTTTTACGAAGAAAAGATTCGTCAACACCCCCATAGCTGGCTGTGGCTGCACAATCGGTGGCGGTCGTTAAGAGGTAAACATGAGCAGTCCCAGTGATGCACGCCTTCCCATTCTCACACCTGAAATAGGGAAGTACATCGATGACCTTTCCGGTCCTGAAGAAGAATTGCTGGATCGGCTGGAACAACACGCTGAAGATCGTGAGTTCCCACTCATCGGCAGAACCTCTGGGCGATGGCTGGAACTGCTGACACGGGCCATCCAAGGTAAGCGGGTCTTTGAATTCGGATCCGGATTCGGATTTTCGGCATACTTCTTTGCAAAAGCAGTCGGCTCCAACGGGACCGTTATCGGCAGTGAATTCGACCAGTGGGAACTTGATGATCACAAGCGATTGTATGGAGATCACCCATTCACAAATCGCATCGATATCCGTAAGGGTTCAGCATTCGATATTCTCGATTCCACAACTGGAGACTTCGATGTGGCCCTGATCGACATCGAAAAAGTGGATTATCCGAAAGCACTGGAGGCTGCGCTTAAACGGGTCCGTCCTGGTGGCCTCATTCTGGCAGACAACGTCTTGTGGGGCGGTAAAACCGCTCGCCAAGCTGACCCCGACGATGAGGGTACCGCCGCTCTTCAATCATTCAACCAACAACTGTTCAATGACCCTCGCATTCAAACCAGTATCCTTCCCACAGGAGACGGTCTGAGCGTGAGCCTGGTGCTACCATGAAGCCATTTCATCTCTTTCTTTTCGCCGCCCTCAGTGCATGCACACCGGAAAAAGGTTCAGTCGATACCAGTGATCCTCTGTCCTTACCGCAAGACGATACTGCCGAAGAATCCGAACCTTGTGTACTTTCAGTCCGAGTGGACGCCGTTGACGTAGCAGACCTATCTGACCCCGTTGTCGGAGAAAGCTGGTNCCTTCTCATGTACTGTGACGAAACNCTCATGTTGGGTGCTTCGGTTTTACGAATAGATCCAAGTCACTTGGGNACATTGGACCCAACGGACCCCATCATCACATTCGNCGCTGCAGGTTCAGGCANCATCCACTACCAGGTAGGCTCGCGCCAAGTGGAGATACCTGTGACAATCCAGGAGTAAGAAATGAGNCCCAAAACAACCGTCGTTACAGGAGCTGGNACGGGNATCGGNAAGGCCATTGCATTGCGCCTTGCAGCGGAAGGTCACAGTTTGGCATTGATGGCCCGAAANANTGAAAGGCTGGAAGACACCGCCAANGAAGCCAGGACTGCAGGGGCGCCAACCGTCACTGTTCATGGCTGCGACATCCGCCACCATNGCGAAGTCGAAGAGGCTTTCTCTGCTGCAGCCCAAGCCCTTGGTCCTTTTTCTGGCCTTGTTGCCAATGCAGGAATCGGTGGCGCCAATCATCCTGGCGAAAATGACCGCTTTGGGGATTTAGTCGCCACAAATTTAGTCGGAACCTACCACTGCTTTCGAGCCGCACAGTCCCATCTNAGTACAGGCCCAGAAGCACGACANATGATCGCCGTCAGCTCCATCCTCGGGCGGTTCGGGGTNCCCGGATACACCGGATACTGTGCCTCCAAGACCGGAATCNTGGGNCTTGTTCGTGCCTTGTCACTNGAGGTTGCCAGCGAAAACATCATGGTCAATGCCATCTGTCCTGGATGGGTGGACACCGATATGGCTCAGGAAGGAATCGACGGNATGGCCAAAGGGATGGGNGTCAGTCGNGATGAAGCCCACGCAATTGCGATGTCAGCGGTACCTGTNGGCCGCATGGGTAAACCCGNACATATCGCCGGAACGGTNGCATGGTTGATGAGCGATGACGCCNCTGGGTTGACCGGCCAAGGAATCGATATCAATGGTGGCGCCTGGATGGGGTAAAGGCCGGCTCTTTTCGTCCGATANGGGAGTGTGGCAATCCCTACCGGTATCCGGCCGCGCAACGCGAGCGAACGCGCGAAGCTGANGACAATCCTCGCTACGGCCCCCAAGGTCGTGGGCATTGGTGCGCCNGACGATGGGTGGTTGTGTGCCGCACTGTGGGTGTCTGGAAGAAAACCCGTCTGGGTCAACGANTCCGACGCCACACAAGCAANNCAGTTTCTCCAACGNATGGGNTTGCCTCCATTGTCTCAGGAGAAACCGNAAGCCATTGTTGGACCTGATCTCAAATTAGATCGCACAACACGACCCGCCACGGGACCCCTCCCCACGCCAAACGGGAGTCCACCGCTCATCAGCATTCTCATCTGTACATACAACCGAGCCCATTTGCTGCATGAAGCGATTAAATCTGCTCGACTACAAACGTGGCCAACAGAAATATTGGTGGTCAACGATGGAAGCACGGATGAAACCCGCACTCTCCTGGACGACATGGAAGGGATTCGGGTCATTCATCAAGAAAATGGCGGAAAACCAAAAGCGTTGGATGCCGGTTTAGCGGCCATCAGAGGCGAAGCCGTCCTCGTGTTGGATGATGATGATTGCATTGCTCCCGGCGCCCTTCACGTTTTGGGCCATGCCCTATTTGCCGATGAATCACTCAGTTGTGTGATTGCCGACACCATGGTCTTCAAAGACTCCACAGAAACCCCAACCAAGTACATCCCGGCACTTCGGATCCCCGCATGCACAGCAGAAGCCGCTGTTCTTCAGCAAATGCCGGGTCTTCCAGGAGCCAGTCTGATCCGGATGTCAAGCCAGCGTGCAGCCGGTGGATACGACCCATCGCTCATTCGGGGTCAAGACATGGACATGTATCTGCGACTGTCTCAAGTGGGCGGGGTTGAAGCACTTCCCCTCCCAACCTTTTGGTATCGCTCCCATGACGAACTCCGGGGTTCTGCCTCTGGCCAATGGAAAAAGTCAGACCATGCCACACATCAGGAACGATTCATGGCATGTGTAACCCCTGTATTCGTTCGTCGGTTTGAAGCCGCATCCCCCATAGAGAACCGGTTTATGTCCTATGCTTGGGCGCTGGGCCTTCATCTCAGACAACGCAACGATCTCGCCCTCACAGAAGTGGGAAGGTGGGACGGACCTCACAGCCCAAGAGAACAATGGATTCGTGAACAACTGGGTCTTCAGAGTACGCCTAGAGAGTACGAAGAAGGACTTCTTGTGGTCGATGATGGCGACCCCGGATCCTTAGAAGCCACATTGGCAGCCCATGCCACAGACCGATCTGTATGGGTCAATCTTGAAGTCCCTCGCGAACCCCTCGGCGATGTCCGATTGTTTTGGCAAGGAGAGTACACCGTTCGAGACCAACTGAATGAGTGGTATCAAGGCCCCTTTCCCCTACATATCCGACTCTCATCTGCACCTGAATGGAGTCCACCACCGCTGATGTCCCAACGGTGGCTCCCCGACTTGGACGCCATCAGTGCTGTGCTTGCAACGTCGGCCGCTCTGGATTGGCCGACACCAACTGTGACACGACCGGGTCTTAGAGGCAGCATTCACCCACTTGTTCAAAGCATAAAAATAGCCCGTTCAGCCCTTCGCTCAAAAGATGCGAAAGCCGCTTTACAAGCTACACTTCCCATATTGAAAGCACTTCCCACTTGGCCCGGATCATGGCGTTTGGTGGGTGAAGCATTTCAACTTCATGGTGATTCTGTTCGGGCTCAAAGCTGGTTCGACAGGATCGATACCCTTCAGGCTGGTTAGTCTTTCTGAGTGAATGAAGAAAGACCCATAGCGCCCGACACCGCACGAAATTTCGTACTGCTGATACTGGACTCTTGTCGATACGACAGCTTTATGGCCGCAGCGCCCAAAGTGATGGGAAAGATCGGAGACATCGAAAGAAGGTACAGCTATGCCACCTGGACCTCACCGAGTCATTTCAATTTACTTCTCGGCCTATTGCCACATTCTTCACCCAAACACGTCTTCGCTTCGACCTACTACAAACAACAACTTGGCTCCTTAGCACAGCGCCTTGGTCTTCCAGAGATGGGTTTTGTAGACATGGTCCCAAGGCTCTGGCTACCCCACTATCTACGCAATCAGTTGGGCTATTACACCCGAGCGATTGTGAGCCTTCCGGTCCTCAATGGTCACACACCGCTCAATGTAGATTTCGACTCTTGGGANCTGGCNGAACACCACAACGACCTTCGTTCCATGATTCCCATGCTGCAGTTNTCNGAAGANCGACCCACCTTTTATCTGCTGAACACTGGGGAAACTCATTACCCCTACGCAACGCCAGACGAGCCGGAAAGCTCATGGCCTGTGATTCATGGTGTCCATGGAGTTTTCAAGCGAGCGGGTGGGGGTTCCATGCTTACCGAAGCAGAGGCGGGCTTCAACCAGGACAAGCTAAACCAACTTCGCGCCCGACAAGTCCATACCGTCGAATGGGTCGATCAAGTGATTGAAGAATTGATTGATGCACTCCCACCCAACACGTGGCTCACCATCACATCCGATCATGGAGAACTGTTTGGTGAAGATGGGTATTTCGGCCATGGACCCATTCATCACGAGAAAGTCATCGAGGTGCCTTTCGTGGAAGGACGGGTCCGCTAGGGGTCGTAGGTTTCCAATGTTGGAAAGTCGATTCTTCCATCAGAATCGTACTCTACCCCCCACACATCGATGGGCGCAGATGTCTCCCCAGTCTCCGAGTCATAATCCAACTCTCCAGATGCTCCTCGAACATCCACAGTTTGCCCTTCTTTGAATTGAGCTTTGAGAGAATTCCACTGACTTGGACCAATGTCCACTTCTGAACCACTGCTGATCATTCTCAAGCCGCGTGCGACACCCAGCCCTGTAAGCAGGCCTTCGTTGTAGTGTGACCATGCCGTTCCGTACAACACCAACCACGCCGCATCGTAGGCATAGGCCGTAAACGGTGTCTGATCTGCAGGCCGACCATATTTGTTCACATACTCATCCTTGAAGTTCTCGTAGACCTGACCAGAGGCCGGCGCTGGTGCAGTTCCAAAAATGCGTTCCAGTTCAGCTTCCTCCAAACCAGGAATATCTTCAAAGATGTCTTTATCCTTCGCCCCGTCGGCCAAGTATATGTTCTTGGAACCGAATCCAGATGTGGCAACCGAAGTTAGAAACTCTGTAATGTCGTCCTTGTTTGCAGAGATGAACAGAACCGCATCCACACTTGCTGATGCTGCGGAATCCAACTGGGTAGCCAAACTGGCTGCATTGTTGCTTTCATAGGTCAACTGATCGACGGTAGCGCCATCTTGTTCAAAGTGACCCGCGAAAACGACGCCCAGCGCTGTCCCATATGGACCTTCTTCTACAATGACTGCAACACTCCTATCGCCCTGTGAAGACATAAATTGGGCCAACACCTTCCCTTGCAAATCATCTGGAGGTGCTGTACGCCAAAGCAGCCCGGGATTGTTGTAAGACGAAGTCAAACCATCCAAAGGGGTAAGAGACGGACTGGTCGCCGTCGGTGACATCAGCAATGTGCCGTAAGGTTCCACAGCGAGAAAGGCTGCATCCACACGATCAGAAGTAGCGGGACCGATAATCGCCACAGCACCGATGTCATTGGCCAGATATTCGCTGACCAACACATTGGCTTCGTCTTGGTCCAAAGCATCAAAGGACGAGCTTTCTTCATTGGTACATTTGACCAGGCCATACGATCGGCCATCTAAGCCTTCATTTTTCATGACTTGCCGAATCGCCAATTCCGCTGCATCCATTTCTGCTTCAAACGCAGACTGATCAAACTGCATCCCAATAATGATCGCGTCTTGAAACTCACTCTTCCGTTGAATCAGGTCGGGTGGATAGGTGTCGGTACAGCGAGGTTCAGGTGCGACTTCTGCACACAACTGCTCCTCACAGACATTGCCCCAACCAAATGCATCTCTGCACTGCTGATTGGTTGTACAAGGAGTGTAGGCAAACCGACTCCTGGAACAACTCAAGGTCGAAGCACACAACAGGGCGGCCGTGATGAAGCGAATACTGGGCATTAAAATGCCCCCTGGATGCCAAGACCATGCCCAACAGGAGCCAGCCGAGCTCCAGTCTGACGTCCGTTTTTAGCAAACATCCAAACTGTACCTGCAACCATCGCTGCACCAGCCAACCCAAAACCACTGTCTGCAATCACTGAACTATTGTTGTCGATCGCAAGCGACCTTCCTGCTGAACTTGGACAAAACACGGCATCATCGGCGCTGCACAATTCAGCAGCTTCTTTGCGTGCTGCATCGGCCCTAAAGGCAAACACTGTACCCAAGACTGCTCCTGCACCGGCCAACGAATACATCACAACCGGCCCTGTCCCGACCGTCCAAACCTGTCTGGGTTCGGGCCGAGACTGTATCGGTTCAGGAGCCGGTTTGGTCACCGTGCTGGGTCGATACTCAGGCTGCACTGAAGCCGCTGCTCGCGCTTCTTCTATGGCCCGGTCTTCATCCATACGGGCCTCTAAACTTCGGATCCGCCGCTCAATCGTAGACCGTTCATCGGGCGGAGCAAAGGCCTTGTATCGATACAATTTATCCAAAGCCGCCACATTGTCGCCAAGTCGCTCAAAAGCCGAAGCCATATTCACCAACAAAAGTGGCCGCGGACTCAAAACATAGGCCATCTCCCATGCGGCTATGGCGTCTGCGTACCGACCTTCATCAAAGAGATCAGTACCATTCTTGTACAAAACCCGCGCCTGCTGGTCCGCCTCAGATCCCTGCGACTGCGCAAAAGCAGGCGGGGCGAAAAAAATAAAGGCAAAGAGCAGCGCTCGAATCATTAATCTGTGGCCCAAGGATCGGGTGTTTCATCCAACGGACGCACATCATCCCACGAATCGGCCTTCTTTACAGCAGGTGGTTTTCGCGCTGGTGGTGGTTCCGTGCGGATTTCTTCCACTGGAGCGGGGGCCTTGGCCTTGGGCACAGGAGCCGCCTTGACTCTTTTCGGTGCAGGGGACACCACTTCTGGCTTGGGTGTGGGTGCCACTTTTCTCTTGGCGGGTGGAGGTTCAACCTCCGGCACAGCTGGCTGTGCGATCTGCACAGGAGGGGGCGATTGGGGCGCTTCAACTGTTGGCGTCATGCGTTCTACTTCTTTCTCTTGCATGGTCCAACCCACAAACAGTGTGAGCAACAACATGCCCAACAATGCGGCAATAATACCTCCTGCGATGACAGCCGCAGCTACAGTGGTCCAATCCCGCTTTGGAACTACCATATGGCCCGCAGTGAGCGTATGAAACTCACCGGACAATCCCTCCGATGCAGTACCCAAATGATACGGAGCCAAGTCCGCAATCAATGCATCCATGCTCGGATATCGACGAGATGGCTTCTTCTCAAGACAATGTCGAACGATCGACTCAAGACCGTCAGGCACAACGAGATCGGGTACAAGAGATGCAAATGTCGGCACATCACGGGTGACGTGAGAGGTAATGATTGCCGTCGCATGAGGTCCGTCAAATGGGTATTTCCCAGTCAACCCACAGTACAAAAGCACCCCTGTAGCGTAAATATCTGCTCGATGGTCTACACCCTGGCCCGTTGCTTGTTCAGGTGCCATAAAGTGTGGCGACCCCAAAATCATACCCGTCTGCGTAATGCTGGAATCCATCCGAGAGAGTTTTACAAGACCAAAGTCCACAACCTTTGCCTGCTCCTCTCCCGAATCAAGCTGACGAACCAACACATTGGAGTTCTTCACGTCTCGATGAACCACACCCCGCTTATGTGAATACCGAAGTGCTTGTGCCACCTGCATGACCAAATACACCGCACGACTTGTTTCCAAAGGCCCCGACTTCAAGAGATCGAGGAAACGACCACCGGAGATGTACTCCATCGCCAAATAGTACCGGCCATCGTCCGTTTCACCATAATCAAATATGGTCACAATGTTGGGGTGATCCAAACTGGCCAAAGTGCGAGCTTCCAACAAAAAACGTTGTTCAAAGGCTTCTCTTTCTTCGTGGGTGGCCTCATGACTTGGTGGCGATAAAATCTTCAGCGCCACAGGTCGATTCAACGGTTCTTGGTGTGCCAAATACACCGATGCTTGCCCACCTCGTGCAATGCGGTTCTGGATGCGAAACTTACCGCCAATGAGCGTGCCAGGAACAAGCACAGGACTGCGCATCCCCCGCGCGTTCTCGGGATTCTCAGCCCCCTGGTCTGGACGGCCATCCTTGGTCACAATTCCTCACATCGTTCGTACTGTCACATCCTACCGGGAACTGGACCCTATGATCTACTACTCAAACAACTCCACTTACCGATCTGCCACCGTTGCCATGAGTCCGCCGTCCGCTACCTTCACACCATCAACCTCTGCAACACAGCGAAACTTCCATATTCCTCGCGCTTCGGTTTCCTTTTCAGCTGTGATTCGGACTTGATCCCCAGGCCTGACAGGTTTGCGAAATCGCACTTTATCCAAGCCCAGCAAATAGACAGCCTTACCCGCAATTTCCTCGTTCGCGGACAAGGCCACGATACCAGCAGTCTGCGCAAATGCTTCACAAAGCAGAACCCCAGGCATGATGGGCTGTTCCGGAAAATGACCCTGAAAGTGGGGTTCATTGATACTCACACATTTGATGGCCACCGCACGTTCTCCCGGACTCAACTCAACCACACGGTCAATCATTAGGAATGGGTATCGGTGAGGTAGCAGCTCCAATATCTTTTCTATATCGATCATTTCTTGGCCTCTAAGTCTGCGATCCGTTGTTCCATTTCTCGAATACGGGTGAGCAACTCGGGAATGTCGGAAAAAGCAGTCGCCGACCGCAACCAACGTCGATGTTCGATTGCGGGTACACCTGTCACTTTGGCTCCAGATGGCTGGTCTTTAGAGACGACACTCGCCACACCCACCTGCACCCCATCACCAATCTGCAAATGGCCCAATACAGCGGTCTTGGCAGCCAATACGACCCCTTTCCCCAACTTGGTGCTTCCCGCTACCCCTGAATAGGCAACCATCAAGGCATGCTCTCCGATGTCAGCAGCATGGCCCACCTGCACAAAGTTGTCTAGCTTGGCACCATCGCGAACCTGAGTAGATTCCATGGCACCTCGGTCCACACAGCTATTGGAACCCACTTCGACGTCATTCCCGATCTGTACGCCTCCAGCCTGTGGAATCTTGGTGTGCCCCTGAGGGCCTGGGGCAAATCCAAACCCTTCACCGCCAATAACTGCCCCCGGGTTCAGCCAAACCCTATCGCCCAAGAGGCAGCCGTCCATGACCACTGAATTGGGCATGAGACGACAATTGTTTCCCACAATCGAGCCGGCCCCCACAACGGCACCGGACTCCACCCATGTGCCAAAACCAATCTTAGAACCCGGTCCAATCCAAGCAAAAGCCTCGATTCGAGCGCCTTCAACACACGCACTGGGGTCCACAAATGCCCGTGGATCTACTCCTGGTTTTGGTGGTGTATACGGATGAAACAGTGCCATTGTTTCAGCGAAACCCACATAGGGGTCGTCACAGACAATCATGGTTCGTTCGCCCGACACATCCACATCTGGCGCCACCAAGAGACACCCAGCTTCCGATGACTCCGCAACACGACGATACTTTCGATTGGACAAAAAACTGATCGCAGATGGACCCGCCGTCGCCAAAGGCTGCACCGCTGTAAGTAGCAAGTCCGCATTACCGCGGACTTCACCACCGAGCGCTACCGCAAGCTCACCGACCGTAAATGGGCCGGCCAACGTTCAGCTCCCTGCGTCGAAGCGCGTCACAAGCTCTGATGTGATGTCTTCAGCAGAACCTGAATAAACGACGCCTCCCTGCGAGGTCTCAAGAATCAGGTCGTAGCCCTTTTCTTTACCAATCTGCTCGCAGACCACTTTCATCTTCTCAAAGAGCTTGCTCGCCTTGCTTTCGTAAGCAGAAGCCATCTCTTGTTGAGCGGTAACAACCGCTTGTTGGTACTGCTGTGTGGCCTGCATGATCTCAGCTTCTTTCTGCTTGCGCGTGTCTTCGCTCAGAATCATGGCCTGCTTTTCATAATCAGCACGCATGCTCATTATCTGTGTCTCCATCTCCTTTATGCGTGTTTCTCGCTCGGTTTGAAGAACACGAAGTTCAGATTGAATACGATTGCCTTCCTTGACCAAGGAGCCTGCTTTGTTGAAATCAACAACGGCGATTCCGCCGGCAATGGCGGTTTGCACACTCACGAGAGCAGCAAGAACAAGAGTACGAATAAACATGAGAAACCTCCATTGGGCGTGATGTGGCCTGTAGCTGATTGATGTCAGAACAGCGAACCCATCGAAAAGTCAAAGACAACTTGGCGTTCATCCTCGCGCGGGTTGATTGGGATACCCCACTCAAAACGCAGTGGCCCCATCGGCGAGAACCATCGCAATCCAAATCCGTAAGCCGTACGAAGACCGAGTGGAGAAATGGTTCCTTCTCCCCAAGGATCTCCAAATGCATTTCCTGCATCAAAGAACACCACTGTTGAGATACCTGCGGCCTTTACAATGGGAGCCTCAATCTCAAAGTTATTGATCCAGGTTTCTGTACCACCAATCACCAGACGGTCATCGGGTGCGGTCGGATCGTCCGAACCCACCCAATAGGTGCTTTGCTGGCCTTGGCGATACCCCGTCGCACGAATGGATGGACCCAAGGAATACCAGTCATACCCACGAACGGAATTGATACCGCCCGCCCGATACCGGTGAATATACGGAATCATACGGCCATCCGTAGAACCCAAATGACCGAGTGTTCCGTTGTACTTGAACACCAATGCTTCCGACTTCACCAGAGGGTAATAAGTACGGACATTGGCCTTCAGTTCATAAAAGTTGAAGTCGCCACCGAACATGCTGAACTCGTGTTCGTCATCGACACGCCAACCACCCGTCAACGTGGAACTCAATGACCCAAACACACCCTTAGTGGCGTTGATTCGGTTGTTTCGTTTGTCCACATTAAGTGCCAACCCACCGGAACTGGCAAGCCCGTTCTTGTACATTTGGCCACCGAACAACAGCGCCTTGTACGGATCGATACTGGTGAGTCCCGTATCCTCGATGGTGTAGATCACTTCAAGCCGTGTGTCATCACGTGCGTCTAAGTACCGACCAATCGCGAATGAACCACCCCGCTGATACTCGTCTTCAATGAACTGCCGAGAGATGGAGTACGCATCAAGGCGCAAAGTCCAACGAGAGTCCAAAAAGTAAGGATCGAATATCTGGAAGTTGCCCTGTTGGCGCTTTGAACTCACATTGGCCGCTGAACTCATGATGTAGCCCAGCCCCAAGAAGTTGTTCTTTGAGATGTTCGCCGTGAAAACAAAGTTTTCAAGGTTCGAGAACCCAGCGCCCACCGAGAAGCTCCCCGTTGGCTGTTCGACCACATCCACCTTCATGTCCAAAGTCTTGTCGTCTGAACCTCGCGGTGTGGAAATATTGACCTCTTCAAAAAAGCCCAGACGCTGCAAGCGAGCGCGTGCTTCATTGAGTTTCGATGTGGAGTACAGCTCTCCCTCATTCAGAGGGATTTCTCGTCGTACAACCTTATCGAAAGTGGGGTCGTTACCTGTGATGTCGATCTTTCCGATCCACACCTTCTCGCCCTTCCCAATGTCGAACCGAATATCCACCACCCCTTCTTCTGGGTGCGGATCTGTTTGCGGAACCACGTTGGTGAAAGCATAGCCTTCGTCGCCGTACAAATCAGCAATCTGCTGCATGGCGATCTGCATGGTCGTAAGCTTGAAAGTCTCACCCGTTTCCATGGGTGGATTGGGGGTAAAATCCAGCCAGGATTTCCGCTTAGGAGTCTCCCACCCCGCAGCAGCCGTGGCATTTTCATCATCGAGACGGCGCTGTTCTTTCTTTCTTGCTTTGGTGTAGCGAAGACGAACATTCTTGGCGGTTTCACCGGCAATAATTTGGCGAACCGCATCTTTCGTCAAACCTTCTTCCGGAGTGAAGTCACCCGCCACCGATATACGACCCAGCGTATATTGGGGACCTTCAGTCACATGAATCGTTGCATAGATGAATCGTTTGTCCGGCGACAAATACGTTGTCGGCGGCTCGATTTTCACGTCGACAAAGCCCTCTTCCAGAAACACCGTACGAACAATCTGAGTGTCGGCCTCTAAAATGGCTTCATTGAATACACCGGAGTTGGTCAACCACGGTACGATGCCCGCCTGCTTGGTCTGCATGAACTTGCGGATCTTATGGTCCGGGATCTTCTCATTGCCGACAATATCGATGCGCTGCACCCGAACTTTCTTGTGTTCTTTTATCGCGAACTCAAGTTCGACAATGTCATCCGCGACCACATGAACCTTGGGTTCTATCTCCGCCAAATAGAAACCTTTTTCAAGGTATTTTTCTCGGATTCGGGCGATGTTGTCTTTGATTTCCGATTGATTCAAAACAGCGAAGGTGGGGATGTCGATCACTTCCCGAATTGAATCTTCGTCAATCTTCTTATTGCCGCTAATCGTCACTTCACGAATGGCTGGTTTCTCATCAATGATGAACGTGACCACCACAGGAGGAATATCACCGCTGACTTCTTGGTTTTCAGCAGGAGACACATCGACTTTCACATCTTCTACAAAGCCGGTCTGGTAAATCGAAATCAGATCCCGTTGAACCTTCCAGCCCGCGATGAGTTCACCCGTCCGCAGACCGATGGACGCCATGAGCGCAGCTTCCTCCACTCGCCGAAGACCTTGAATTTGTATTTCTGTGATTTTTCCGCGGAGTTCCAATGGAACCGGTGCGACGGTTTCCACCACAGCAGGTTCGGGTGCGTCTGCCACTGGCACAGGTGCGTCTGCCGCTGACACAGGTGCGTCTGCCACTGGCACAGGTGTCTCCTGGGCCCACACAGGAGTACCCAGAAAGGACAAAGCGAGGGCGATATTCAAGCCGAACATGTGCTTTCCTCAAAACGCCCTGCGTTTAAGCGAAGCCGGCGGGGGAAGCGACTCGCCAGTTGTTCGGAATGAGTGACCACAATCAATGTCGTGTTCTGTTCTTCGTTGAGTTCCAACATCAAATTGAAAACATCTTCGGCTGTGGCAGGATCTAAGTTTCCAGTCGGTTCATCGGCCAATAGCAAACTCGGTCCACGAACCATTGCCCGCGCAAGCGCAACCCGTTGCTGTTCACCACCCGACAGCTCACCGGGCGTATGAGCCAAGCGATCTGCCAAGCCCACTCGATCCAGTAGATGAACGGCCCGTTCACGAGCTTGAGCCGATGGCATGCCACCAATCAATGCCGGTATCATCACGTTGTGCACAGCGTCCTGATCAGGAAGAAGATGGTGGAATTGGAAGACAAAGCCAATGTGGCGGTTGCGCAGCGTATCCAGTTCCTTGCCCGCGCGCGCGAAGACATCTTTACCATGCATCCAAACCTGCCCGGATGTTGGCTCATCGAGTGTTCCAATCACATGGAGGAAAGTGCTTTTTCCCGATCCACTCTGACCAAGGATAGCGATCTTTTCTCCCGCCGCAACATCCAGATCAATTCCCCGTAAAACAGGCAAAGAGTTCCCGGCCATCGAAAATGATTTTTCAAGGTTGCGTATTTTCAACGCTGCTGGTGGAATCGATGTCATTCGTACCTCAATCCATCAACAGGGCGAATCCGGGCAGCAATCAAGGCAGGATAGAGCGTTGCCAGAAAGCAGATTCCTACGGCCGAAAAGGCGACCACACCCACGGTGTCGTACTGAACCACAACGGGTAGGGTGTCCAAGTAGTACACATCGGTATCCAATGGAAATTTATATTCTCGAAGGGCTTCACAACCTGCCAAGCCCAAGACAGTTCCAATGGCTGTACCCAACAACCCAATGATGACCCCCTCAAAAACGAAAATCTGAAGCACTCGCTGAGCGGAAGCCCCCATGGCCCTCAATATCGAGATCTCCCGAGTACGGGTCACCACAACCAAAATCAACATTCCCACGATGTTCAAGCTTGCCACCATCACAATCAGGCTCAGAATGAGACCCATCACGACCTTTTCTAATGCCAATGCCTCAAACAGTGACTTGTTCAAACTCTTCCAATGGTTTGAGTAAAAAGGGTAGCCAACGGTCTTATCGATGCTGGCCTTGATGGCGGCTGAATCTTCTATGTCATGGCCGCGGATTTCGAAGCCGGTGACCTTGTCATCAACCTTCAAGAAGGTTTGTAAATCTGGAATGGCCACATAGGTCCACTTGGTGTCGTATTCGTACATGCCAGAATTGAAGATCCCGGCAATACGAAATGGCCTCACGTGCGGCATTGGGGCGCCCATCAGACCTTGACCGCCACCCACAGGGTTGATCACATGAATGCGATCACCGGGAAACAAACTCAGCTGATTCGCAAGCTGCACACCGACAATGATTCCAGGCAAATCATCTGTGTCTTCTATCGATTGTGCAATTGACTTTGGAGGGTTTCGTAAATCACGAATCACCGCAGCCTTTTCTTGTTCAGTCGTCAGTGCGCCACGAGGACCAAGCACAAGATTCTCTTGTACATCCGTCACCGTGGTTGTGAGTCCAAGATCCATCCCTTTCACGATGATTCCCGCTGACCCGAAACGACCCTGAATCATGGCTTCTGTGTAGACAAATGGTGCTACTGCAGCGACACCCTCAACGGAATTCAGTACGTTTTGGGTTTCTCGATAATCGCCAAAATAGCCGTCGTAGTGAAGCACAACGACATGGGCATTGGAACCCAAAATCTTCTGTCGCAGATCGACCTCAAAGCCCTCCATCACCGCCAAGACCATGATCAATGCGGTGACACCCACGGTCACACCGATCACAGACACCAATCCAATGGCGCTAACCCCGGCTGTGTGCCGGCGACCCTTGAGGTGTGACAAGGCTACGAGAAGAGCAAAACGCATCAGTCGTCTAAACTCTCTTCAGGTTCCGCGGATGAACCCAATGTCTTTTCGGGTCGCAAAGTGGGAAACAGAATCACTTCGCGAATGCTCTGCCGATTGGTCAGCAACATCACAAGACGATCAATCCCGATGCCTTCACCCGCGGTGGGTGGCAAACCATAAGTAAGGGCCCGAATGTAATCTGAATCAAAATACATGGCTTCGTCGTCACCGGCTTCTCTCGACTCCACCTGTGACATAAATCGGCCCGCCTGATCTACAGGATCGTTGAGCTCGTTAAAGCCATTGGCAATCTCTCGCCCAGCGATAAACAACTCAAATCGCTCAGCGATTCCCGATTCGGTTTCTGAGCGGCGAGACAATGGCGAAATTTCGACTGGGAAATGAGTGATGAATGTAGGCTGTTGAAGGTTCTCTTCGACATACTCATCCATGAACCATTCGTACCATTTACCGACTGTGGTTGGCAGTTTGGGATCTTTCGCATCTTTGGGGTGGTCTTTCAGCCAACGCTCTCGCAACGCATCAGGCTGGGTGACTTCTTCAGCACTCATCCCAGCGTATTGAGCAATGGCATCCGACATTTTGAGACGGCGCCAAGGCTTGGCAAAGTTCAGGGTAAGATCACCGTATTCGACCTCTTCAGTTCCACACACATGCTGAGCCATACCACTCACCAAGTCCTCAGTGAGTTCCATCAAGCCATGCCAGGTTTGGTACGCCTCATAAAACTCGAGCATGGTGAACTCGGGGTTGTGCTTGGTACTGACCCCCTCATTCCGAAAATTACGGTTGATCTCAAATACACGTTCAAAGCCACCGACAACCAGGCGCTTCAGGTACAACTCCGGTGCCACACGCATATACAATTCCATGTCCAGCGCATTGTGGTGCGTCGTAAACGGACGAGCCGTCGCACCTCCCGGGATGACATGCATCATGGGTGTTTCGACTTCCAAGTAATCTCGGTTGGCGAAGAACTCGCGGGTGTACCGAATGATCTCTGAACGACGACGAAAAGTCTCCGCCGAATCTGAATCCATAAACAAGTCAACATACCGCTGACGACTCTTGAATTCGATATCCGTGATTCCCTTGTATTTGTCGGGTAACGATGCAATGCACTTTCCAGCCAAAGAAATCGTTCGAGCAGAAATCGTGGCTTCGCCTGTTCGGGTGCGCATGAACGTACCCGACACGTGAAGGTGATCACCCAAATCAAACTTCTTCCAAATGGCGAAGGCTTCTTCACCCACGATGTCTTTCTTTATATAGACCTGTACGCGACCGGTGCGATCTTGAATGCGAGCAAAACCCGCCTTTCCCATGAGATTCCGAAACATCAACCGACCCGCGACCGTGACCACGGTTTCGTCTTGTCCCAGAGTCTCATTGTCTCGTTCACCCATCAAAGCCACGGCCTCAGCGGCAGTGTGGGTGACCGACAAGTTGTGAGGGTAAGGCGCAACCCCCTCTTCTCGCAGGCCTTCCACCTTATCCAAACGATCGGTATCGAACTCGTACATTAGACATCTCCATCTCGCGCGCGCGAGGCACAGGCAGCCCGGGTAACACGGATGACCAAGACAAGTAGTGGGAGGTTGTAGACCTTTTTGCCACCAACATCAGGTCTTGTTCATCCGAAAACTCGCCCCAGCCCCTAATGAATACAGGAACGACAACCGACACTATGCGCATACAGGCTGGGTAGGGTCCCCGTAAACCACCTCCAACACACTTGTTTGCACTGGGTAAAACAATGGAACTATCCGTAAATGACGTAGATCTTTCCGACGACCAAGCTGACAAATTAGTGGGCGTTGAAGAGAGAACCATGAATCACGAACATGACCCAAATCCGCGGCAAACATTGAGCATGACCGTCAAGCTCGAAAAAACAGCCGCATCGCTAAACACGGAGACGTTTGAGATCCTGCCAAAATTAATACTGGGTGGTGATACCCCATTCAATCAGACCAAAGGAGACATAGAACTCGGCCTGTCTCTTGGTAGTGGTGGTATGGGGCAAGTCCACGTTGCCACCCAGGTGGCCATGAAAAGAGAAGTGGCGGTTAAACGCAGTCATGCAGCCATCGGTGTTGGACCCAGCTTCGGATCAGTAGTGGCAGAAGGGCGTCGTTTCGGACGCCTCGACCATCCCAACATTCCTCCAGTACACATGATTGGCCGAGATGACCAACACCATGCTGTGCTGGTGATGAAACGCATCGAGGGAGACAACTGGCGCAGTGTTCTGGACAACCCCGACCACCCCAGGTGGAGCAAGGTCAATGAAAGTCGAACCGTTCACTCTCTGCGGATTTTGATTCAAGTATGCCACGCCGTGGAACATGCTCACAGCCGAGAACTGCTTCACCGGGACATCAAAACGGACAACATCATGGTCGGCGACTTTGGCCAGGTGTACCTGATCGATTGGGGAGTTTCGGTGGACTTGCGGGACCCAAACCAAAGACTCAGCACCTCCAACTTCATTGGGACACCGTGCTTGGCTGCTCCCGAAATGGCAGTACCCAATTCATCGTTGAGTCCAGCGGTCGATATTTTCTTGCTGGGGGGTGTTCTGTACGAACTCCTGACCAAACGTGTACCTCACACAGGAACAACCATCCCCGAAGTGCTAAAAAACATCAGACAACCCGCCCACCTTGTATTCAACTCAGACACGCCTCCAGCATTGGAAGCCATCTGCCGCAAGGCGTTGGCTCACAACCCAAAAGACCGCTACGCCAACGCTTCCGATTTTCGGGCTGCCATCGAATTGTATCTTAGACATCGATTTATTTTGGGACACCTCAAACGAGCGCAGGACACTTTGGAAGAGATGCGCCAAATCAACTCTGCGGGCAAAATGGACGTAGACAGTTCATCGCACATGATGAACATTTCCCACAAGTGTCGATTCGCACTTGAATCGGTCATCGAAAATGGCGTCGAAGTTGCCAAGGCAACCCGGCTGCTTGTCGAATGTCTCGGTATACAAATTGAGTACTCAACGGCCAGTGGAGAACTGCGGGTCGCTCGAATCCTGATGAGCCAACTCAACAAAATGGTAGGCGCACATGATCCACTATTTACCGAACTCTCAAATCAGATCGCACTCGCCGCCAAAGCCAAATCACAACCCGGGAAAAAACCCTCTTAGGTCCATCAAGTGAGGGAGGGGCCACCGGATTGAACTGTAGGCCAAACTAGAAGATGGGTGCTTCCGCCAAGGCGTCACATCGCTCCGTATCTACGGCTCCGTCCAAAATTCCTGTGGCAGGAATCAACTCAAATTCTGCCTCGTAAGGCAACGATCCATCATAGGACGACATCTTCATTTCAAGCCGGTCAGTATCGAGTGTCCATTTGAATACAGTGGGCATCCCCGACCAGGTCAACCCCGACCAATAGTAGTCTTCGTATTCACCACCACGGGTTTCCAGAACATACTCACCGGGGCCAAAATCACAGCGAATATTGGAACTCAAGGCAGGAGAGTATGCCAAAGACTCATCGGGCCACGAGCCTGTAAAGCCCCCATCCCATTCATCGATCACCAAGGTCATGACACAGCCATTAGGCTCGAGAATTCCTGTCTTGTCCAATGGGCCATCTTCATCGCGAAGAAAGGCCGCAGCCTTCTCGCACGACGCGCCCTCAGCCCCGGTCACGAATGCGATCATTCGCCCATCCGAATGATGAATGAAAGCTTGCTCCCAGCTCACATCGGCCGAGTGCGTCTCTCCCTGCAACGTGATCGTTCCCGTAATGGACGGAGGAGGCAGTTCTTCTTTGGCACACCCAAACAACAACAGGGGAAGGAGCTTCTTCATTCGACCTCCACCGCGGACTGCTGCACCAGCCACGCTTCCATAAAACCCATCAACTCTCCATCCAACACCTTGTCCGTATCACCCATTTCAACATTGGTGCGGAGGTCCTTCACCATCCGGTATGGGTGCAACACATAAGAACGAATCTGTGAACCCCACTCGATGGCCTTCTTGTTGGCATTGACCTCATCCGCTTCTGCTTGGCGTTTTTCCAGTTCGTGTTGGTACAACTTAGACCGCAACATCTTCATTGCAGTCGCCTTATTCTTATGTTGACTCCGCTCATTCTGGCATTGAACAACGATATTGGTTGGCATGTGGGTAATGCGAACAGCTGAGTCCGTTGTATTGACATGCTGACCACCCGCACCCGATGCTCGATATGTGTCAATCCGCAAGTCGGATTCAACGATGTCGACCTCAATATTGTCGTCGACCTGCGGATATGCGGCCACAGAAGCAAAGGCTGTGTGTCTTCGGGAGTTGGAGTCAAAAGGAGAGATTCGAACCAATCGGTGTACGCCAATTTCCGCTTTGAGGTAGCCGTAGGCATACAGCCCATCGATTTCCAATGTACAACTCTTGATGCCAGCTTCTTCATGCGGCTGTTCGTCCACGACTCTCGTTTTGAACTTCATCTTATCGGCCCAATGCAGGTACATCCGCTTCAGCATCTCGGCCCAATCTGAGGCATCTGTGCCACCAGCACCAGAATTGATTTCCAAAATGGCATTGGAACTGTCCGCCTCTCCGGAAAGCATCTGCTGCAGTTCAAACTCTCGAACCTGTGGAGCCAAGGCCAGAACCATCTCGCCAGCCTCTTCCATGCTTTCTTCATCATCGGCCTCTTTGGCCAAATCAATCATGGCAGTGACATCGCTCAATGCCGATTCAAGAACCTGAAACCCTTCGACAATCCGTGCCAGACCAGCCTTTTCCTTAAGCAGCATGGATGACCGTTGCGGATCATTCCAAAAATCAGGCTCACTCGACTCCTCATCAAGCTGCGCTATCTTCCGCTGTAAACCAACGAAGTCAAAGATGCCCCCGAAGCGAACCTATGCGATTGCTAAGGGATTTATACAGTTCTTGGAGTTCATGATTCATGTTCCACCTTGCAGTACGATCAGGCCCGAAGTTGTAGGCCAATCTGGATGCGACGGCAAGGCCGCCAACAAGCTGTTTTCAGCCTGGGCCATCTCTCGGCTCTCATTTTCATCCATGTGGTCATGCCCAAGCAGATGCAACAGACCATGAACCAACAATATCCTCAGTTCCGCCGCCAACGGATGATTTCGTTCATCGGCCTGACGCTGCGCCGTCTCTAAACTGATCACCAAGTCGCCCAATATAGGAACCGGCATCACAAATGCCTCGCCTTCATTCTGACCAAAGGACAAAACATCCGTAGGTTGATCCTTGTCTCTATACGAAGCATTCATTTCCTGAATGTGAGGATCGTCCGTCAACACGATCGACAATTCATGGTCGCCCTTGTCCAAAGCCGCCAGCGCGCGCTCTGCTACAGAATGGATGGACGTCACAGCATCCGGCCATGCATCAACCATCCCTAGGGTGGCCACTTCGACCGGCACGCTACGCTTCCGGGGTCGGGTTCAACAACACATCCTTATCGTCCTCATCCTCATCCAAAAGAGGAGAGGCAACATCGAGCGTAATGATCGACTTGTTGGATGCAGTGTCGCCTTTTGGTGGCAACACAGGCATGCCTGGGTACTCAATGCGGTGATGATAAATACCCAGCAATGTGTTCGTGAAGGTATCGACCACAGTATACAATTCGCTAATGGTAAGCGGACATTTGACGAGTTGACCATCGGTCACAGCGGAGTTCACCAACTTCTGAATCATGTTTCGAATCGATTCTTGAGTTGGGTCGTTCAGGGTACGACATGCAGCCTCCACCCGATCTGCCAAAAAAATAATGCCTGTCTCTCGGGTATTGGGAAGTTCACCCGGGTACCGAAAATCATTGACATCCACAGTCATTCCATCCCCAGCTTGTTCTACNGCTTTGGCATAAAAGTACTGAATAATGCCCGTACCATGGTGCATCATAATTCCATCAATAATGGGCTTTGGAAGATTATACTGGCGAGCTATCGCAGCACCATCCAATACGTGATTGATGATAATCCTTGCCGATTGATGAGGGGCGAGCCTGTCATGTGGGTTGGGNGCGTCTCTCAAATTCTCAATGAAATAGTTGGGCTTTACCGCCTTCCCGATGTCGTGAAAGTAGCAACTCACCCGAGTCATCANCGCATTACATCCAACGGATTCTGCAGCNGCTTCAGACAAAGAACCCACGATCACAGAGTGATGGTATGTACCCGGNGCNCGCAACATCAACTNGCGAAGCAATGGATGNTTTAGGTTCGCAAGCTCCAGAAGNTTGTAGTCGGTAACNAAACCGAACAACTCAAACATGGGAACCATTCCCAGCACCATGATGGCGGACAGGTTTCCACCCAAAAAGGCAAAGGTCATGTCCCACAACGGTTGAGANGTCCCAACNCCCGCCATCTCGCCTGTCTGTACTTGCAGAAGATTGATGAGCAAAGCCCCCACAGCGTTNACGAGTCCGGTCAACAAGCCTGCACGCAGTACATTCACGCGTTCTTTGGTGTGNGAGATTCCACCNGCAGCNGTCAAACCTGAAGCGATAAAGAAAATGCTGTATACGACCTGATGATCCATCATCAGGCCCATCATCAAGCCTGTCCCGAAGCTCCAAACCATTGCAGATTCACTGTTCACCAAGATCCGCATCAACATGGCACCGCCGGCTACCGGCGCCAAGAACCAGATACTGGTCGACAGCATCCCACTGCCGGAGGCTACAGCCAACGGTTCAGCGGAATCAATAATCAGCCGCCCCAACCCCATGACCACCACAGTGATAAAGGCTGCGGCCTCCACATCCTTGGGTCGCGTAGAGAACTTGCGAATGTATCCTGCAGCAAACATGTAAAAGCACAGGTACACCAAGGCTGAAAAACAACTNATGGCCAAAAACAAGCCCGCTGTGCCGTAGCCACCACGTGCCTCTTTCAACGCATGAAGGGTCTCAAATTGGCCCTGTGTGATTACATCGCCTTCACGGACGATGGCTGTGCCTCTTTTGACCTGTATGACCACTTCGGGAACCGCTTCACGAGCCGAACGACGACGCTGCTCTGTGATCAGCTGGTTGTATGAAAAATTCGCCCGGACAGCNGCTTGAGCAATGGCNACCGCTGCCATTCTTGACTCTGTGGACATCGTCTCAGGAGCATTATCAAAGGCAGATATCTTCATGGAGCGACGGACTTCACCGGGTGCCACAATCTGATCGAACCCCTCAATCTCCAACTCNTCCTTGCTGTCTTGTAGAACNCGGACCACAGAAATCGGCCGTTCAGGNTTCGGCAAAAGAGATCGATCNGCAACGATNTACCGGCGCAATTCNGTGTTCACCAACGTGGTCGTCAACGTTTCNATTTCGGGTGACCACCGGGTGTTGATCAGCCGCNCCAAGGTCGTCGGGTCCAANGAAACATCGAGAATCTGAAGGAAGTCTCTATTGATGCTCGTCAGTTGCTCGCTTTCNTCGCTTCCGGCGGCCTCNACTTCTTGCAGTCGATGGCGTGCNACATCAAAAGCTTCTTCCAGCCTGGACCGAATTCTCGATGCCAGCGTTGCATCGAAGTCAAATACGGGCTGAACACGCGCTTCCGCTCCCCGTTGACGATCCAAGGTCGCATTCCAATCAACAAAGGGAAAAGANGATGTGGCACGAATGGACCGCTCCGCAACGTCCCCAACTTTGAGGTCNTCGATGGGGAGGCGGACATANTCTACGGCAAANGCTCCNGTTCCCAACGCNGTNACCAGCAGCGCAAATACGCGACGGACCGTGTGGTTCCTGAAGCCAGAAAAGAGCCGGCTGATTCGGCGATTAGAATTCACGAAGGTTCGTTCTCCGCCTTGGCATAGGCTTTGATGATCTTTGCTACCAATGGGTGACGCACAACATCAACATCTGAAAAGCGTGTCACATCAATACCATCAACACCTGACAGAACATCCAATGCATGTGCAAGCCCACTTTGTTGACCACTGGGCAAATCTATCTGTGAAATGTCTCCTGTGACGACTGCCCGGGAAGAAACACCCAGCCGGGTCAAAAACATCTTCATTTGTGCCTTCGTGGTGTTCTGTGCTTCATCCAGAATCACGAAAGCATCGGCCAATGTTCGACCGCGCATAAATGCGATGGGTGCCACTTCAATGATTCCTTTGTCCAGTAAACGCGTCGCGCGGTCCGACTCTACCAGATCGAAAAGCGCATCGTACATTGGCCGCAAATATGGATCGACTTTTTCAACCATATCACCGGGCAAGAAACCCAATTTCTCACCGGCCTCTACAGCCGGACGGCTGATGATAATTCTCTTCACTTCATTCCGAAACAAGAACCCCAACGCCATCGCCATCGCCAAATACGTTTTTCCTGTACCCGCTGGACCCACACCAAAAACCAGCTCATTCTTCTTGATTGCATTCACATAGACACGCTGCTGCACGGAACGAGGGTGGATGCGCCGGTTGCCGACCCCCACGTGAATGGTGTCTGAAAACAATGCCACCAAATCCGTGCTTGGGTCCGCCACAATCACACGCGCAGCTTGATTCACATCCTTTCCATGCAGATGGTATCCAGTTTGCGCGATGGCCTCGAGTTGTTCCAACAGTATGGCTGTTTTCTCAACATTGGCGCGTGTTCCAACAATGGTGACCTCCTGCCCACGCTGAGAGATCTCAACACTCAGGGCCTTGCCCACCATTTTCAGATGCTTGCCGAGTTCACCCACCACCTCTCGAAGAGTATCGGCAGATTCATAAGAAAGGGTACAACGAACCGTGCCGTCAGGATCACCTGTGGCCACGAAGTCAGAGCGTTTCACCCGCGGAGTCAACGCTCCTCGAAGATTTTGAACCTGGATGGATCACCTCTATTGCCTGGCCAGATTGTAACCCAAGCGCTTACGGACGTCTGTCCCTATGAAATTAATCGGCATGAGAAGTCGGTAATTCAAATAGTATAAACAAGATCTACTGCACACTATTCCCCAGTCCTCATCAATGGGATACGAGGCGACCCAACATAGTGGAGGGTCTGATGCTCGTAGGTGTTCCTAAAGAAATTAAGCCTCAAGAAAACCGAGTTGGCCTTGTACCTGCCGGTGTTCGCCAGTTGGTTCAACATGGCCACAAGGTCATCGTAGAACAGAACGCTGGGTCCGGTTCAGGTCTTCCAGACAACGAATTTATCGCCGCTGGTGCAGAAATCGTATCCACAGCAGAAGAAGTGTGGGGACGGGCAGACATGATCTGGAAGGTCAAGGAACCCATCGCTGCGGAGTACCCTCGCCTCCGTGAAAACCAAATTCTGTACACCTATCTGCACTTGGCTCCAGACCGCCCACAAACAGATGCACTGCTCAACGCAGGTGTCGTCGGCATCGCATACGAGACGGTTCAAGACACGGACGGCTCTCTTCCTTTGCTCAAACCCATGTCCGAAGTCGCTGGGCGCTTGAGTGTCCAAGCGGGCGCTCGATGCCTGGAACGAGTGATGGGTGGGCGCGGCGTTCTATTGGGCGGTGTTCCCGGAGTTCCACCTGGAAAAGTGATGGTGATTGGCGGAGGGATCGTAGGCTTGAATGCTGTCCGTATGGCCATGGGTATGGGCGCGGATGTCACCGTACTCGACATCAACATCGACCAATTGCGTTGGTTTGACAACACCTTTCAAGGACGCGTCAAAACCTTATACAGCTCCACACACAACTTGGAAAATGCACTCGGCGAGTCCGACCTCGTGATTGGTGCAGTCTTGGTTGCCGGGGCGCGCGCACCGCACCTGGTGACAAAAGAACACTTGTCATTAATGCAGCCCGGTGCAGCCATCGTCGATGTCGCAGTTGACCAAGGTGGATGCGTTGAAACCACCCACGCTACAACCCATGCTGAACCCACGTACATTGTAGATGGCATCGTTCACTACGCTGTGGCCAACATGCCGGGTGCTGTGGCGCGCACATCCACTTTCGCGCTGAACAACGCCACATTGCGACAAGGCATCAAAATCGCAGATCTTGGCTGGAAAGCTGCCATCGAAAACGACCCATCATTGAGGCCAGGACTCAATGTCTGTGGAGGCAAGATCACATACAAAGCCGTCGCAGATGCCCACAACTTGCCCTATGAACCCATCGATTAAGTAAACAATACCGGTGGACTCACAGGCTCACCGGGTTCTTACTTACGGTACTTTTCCTTGAACATCTTCTGAGCAGCCCCGAAAACCGCTCCGGTGACGCTTCGATTGTTGCCCAATGCTTGAAGGTCCTTCTTGTGGAGGCCCTGCATCAGTCGCAAAGCAACAGGAACTGGAGTCTTCGGATTGTTCGCCAGCGCAACCTGGACTGGGTATTTTCGAGTGAATTCCTTGTTCGTGGCGATCTCACGCACCACATCCGAAGCCAGGTTCTTGTTCCCTGCAAACGATGCCACTTCATTGGGTGTCAATCGACCCGATTTCACAACCGCTGTAGCCACAATCTTGTTGGCATCACGGATGAGCAATTTCCGAACTTCTATGTTTCCGCGATAGGCCAATTTAATCTTCTGACCAACCGTCATATCGCGCACTTTCTTCTCGATTGACTGGTGCTGCTCTTCTTCTTCCGCCGCCGAAATATTTTTCTTGGAATCCTCATCGACATCCTTGGTGAGATCCCAGGAAAAATCTTGCATATCGTCGTCGTAATCAAAACTGAACCCACTCAATTCTCCCGATTTCATGGAATCCAGGTTGAACATCTCCAAGCCCGGTTCAGGAACAGACGGTGTGTCCACAACAGGAACGGGTGTGGGAGTGGGCGCAGCCGCTGGCTCCACGGACTCCGTTGACAAATCAAGGTCCGATTCACCGCCGTCGGCATCATCACTTGTGGGTTCATCATCAAACAAATCATCGAGCGCGTTCTTCTTTGGGGCCTTTTGTGCCTTCTTCACGGATACTTCAGGCGTTTCTACAGGCGTCGCTGCTGCAGCAAACGGGCGCTTTTCCGGCACTTCTGGAAGAGAGTCGTGCATCCTCAAAAACGATTCAGCAGCGTAAATCAGTTCATCTGAACAATTCGGATTTCCATGCAAAGCCACAAACACTTTGGGAGTCATCAATAAACGTTCGTGATTTCGTACAATCGACTCACACAGTTCAGATCCCGCTCGTTTGGCCACAATGTAGGCTCCGCGATCTGGTGTAGAACGCAATTGCAAAAGCCGTTGATCTAACTCAGGAGAATCTTTCCTAAACTGAGCGATAAACTCCAATATCTTGGGAAAAGTGTTTTGACTGATACCACTCAAAACCTGATTTACGGGTAGGCCAGACAAGGTCTTTCGAGCCACCTTCGCAACCGATTTATCCTTGTCAGTCGCCAACACGTACAGCAACGCGAGTTGAACATCTACGGTGGTGGGTACCAACCCTTTGGCAACAGCAATTTTCGCCGAACGGTTCGCATCCGGACCCACAGATTTGCGGAGCGGAGCAGGAATACCAAGGCGAGCGAATGGAATACTCATATAGGAATGCTACAACCGATCATGATTCAATGCACCGTATTCAATACAAGACCACAAAATTAACCGTGATTTCGATCCCATAAGATCCGCAGCCCTGCCAAGGTGAGAAACTCATCGATCTCGTCAATTTCTTCGCAGTCTCCTCCGATTAATCGAGCAAGACCACCCGTCGCGACACACCGAGGACGGGTGCCGAATTCCGCTTTGCATCTTCGGGCAAGTTCATCCACCAAACCGACATAGCCCCAAAATAGGCCTGATTGCATGCTCGCCACGGTGTTGGTGCCAATTGTCCGCTCTGGGCGTTCCAATTGAACGCGAGGCAGCTTGGCAGTACGCGTAAACAACGCATCCGCGGAAATCTGGTACCCCGGAGCGATTGCTCCACCAATATAGTCGCCGTTTTCACTCACACAATCGAAGGTTGTTGCTGTACCAAAATCCACAACCAACAGCGGCCCACCATGTCGTTCATAGGCGGCAACCGCATTTACGATCCGGTCTGCACCCACCTCTCGAGGGTTATCTGTCCGCACACGCATCCCGGTGCGAATGCCACGCCCCACAACAAGGATCTCGCACTGGAGATAACGCCTGGTGGCCTTCTCAATCGTGTAAATCACACTGGGAACAACGCAACAGACTGCCACTCCTTCTATGTCAGCTGGAGAGAGTCCTTGGTGCTGCAACAGCTGCAACATCGCCAAACCAAACTCGTCAGTTGTCCGTGCCTGTGTACTCACTCGCCACAGGTGTACGACGTCCGCGCCCGCCAGAGCACCGATCACCGTGTTTGTGTTTCCTACATCGATTCCGAGTAACATCAGCCGTTTTCTACCTCTTAAGGGCTAGGTTCGTCCAGCCGCAGCATGGCAACCCCAACGGTTCCGAACTCGGTTGGAAGGTGCCTTGCTGCCTTTTTATGTCGATGAATAAAGAGATGTTTAGTGAGATTGGCAATCCACTGATGCTTGGGCAAAGCCGAGACAAACACAACTTCATCTACATACAAAGCCCCATCACTGGATGGTTCTATACGATGATAATGGGACCACTCTTTAAACAGACGGTTGCTCGAACGATCTCGATACACTCGCTCTTTTTCGATCACATCCATGTTCATGGGCCACTCGAACCCAAAGGGTGGAACCCGAAGACGAAGAGAGCACGATGATGCCCCTTCAAATGCGGCCTGCATTGTAGAGCGTTCAGCATCAGAAAAGGAAAAATAGCCAAACGGACGAAATTCGGCGGCCAATGCATCGGGATCCGTTTTCAATGACCACACTTCCTCGGGACCCGCAATAAACCGTGTCCAAACCCGAAGCCTCCAGCGTGGTGCATTCATGAGGCAACCATCTCTACATCTCCTGCGAGGACGGCATGACCGCCCACCAGCAAAGCACCATCGTCACGAACATCGGACGCCAGGCCTTCCACATCACCCACGCGCACCGTTCGCCCCAAGGTGTGACTGCGGGATCGCCACAAACCCAAAGATGGGGCGCCCTGGGTGGGTACCGATTCTATGGCTGCAACCAAACGTCCCAACAACTCTGCACGATCAAGCGGTTGCCCCCTAAGAATCGACAAGGAAGTAGCCTGAGGCAAGTCAGGGAATGAAGTCTGATTTACGTTGATTCCAACGCCCAAAACAACAAATCGAACCTGTTCTGCTTCTGAAGCCAACTCTGCCAAGATTCCACCAATCTTGTGTCCCTCAGGAGTCACGAGATCGTTGGGCCATTTCACCTGACAATCCAAAACTTCTGCCATAGCAGCGGCCCAAGCCAGCACACATACTGGGGCCAACTGCGGCACAACTTGGGGCTTCAACACGACACTGAAAAGAAGATTGTGGCCCGCTTCTGTATTCCAGGCCCGCCCCAGTCGACCTCGGCCCGCATCTTGTTGATTGGCCACAACCAGCAGACCTTCGGGCGAAGATGAAGACTCTGCCAACTTGCGTGCTTCCACATTGGTGGAGCCACATACCTCAAAGAATTGAATCTGCCGCTTACAGCGCCAACCCAATGTCCAAGGGCCAAAACCCGCTGGGTCCACCAAGGTATACCCCTCTCCGGCAGCCCCTTCGATCACAACGCCCTCGGCTCGAAGTTGCTGCATGCGTTTCCAAACCATCGTACGGCTCACACCAAAACGTTCAGCCAGTGAACTGCCATTGGCACCACCATCAGAAATAGCGGCCAACAGGTCCGCAGTGTCCATGATTACTCGCTTTCACAATCGGGGTGAGATCTGCCTTCTGTGATCACTTCTAACTCGACGTCCACCTGAACTCCTTGAATGTGTTCAGCCGCTATCGTAATGCAAGTTCGATCCTCTTCGTCTGGACACGGTTCACAGGGAATTCCTAAGTTTTCAGCCAAAACGCAGAAATCATCTAATTCTCCAAAATCAGGAAGGAGATCGGCGATTTCTTCTACGCCCATGGTGGCAACGTACTCCAATCCACCAATGGACTCTCCATCAGAAGAAATGGTGCCGTAAAAATCAAACTGAGCGAAACGAACAACGCCATCAAGTGCCCCAAATTCAAACCCTGAAACACTGCCGGAGAAGAATGGCATTCCACCGATATCAACTTCTTCCATGAACACCGTTCTCGCACACATGTCCTGTTCAACCGTGTCAGTATCGGGCGCCGTGATGGCAGCGAGTACCTCCACTTCTGTTCCTTCAACATTCTTTAGTTCGAACAAAATTTCGTGCTTAAAAACAGCACTAAACAGCTCGCCAGCATCGGTCCCTATGGTGTAGTCCCCAGCTTTGAGATCGATCATATACGTTCGATCCTCCAAGTCTACGCTCGGTGATAACGGGGCACCATAATGGGATGTTGTGAACGTGATTTCGGGGGCGCCAAAACAATAATCGAGCGCCACTGTGTACTCTGTCGATGGAGACAGATTTCCGTCCGGTACCAAAGTCAGTGTCAATCCGTCATCCGATACTGTCGTGGTCCCAACGATATCGGTCACAAACTCAGCTGTCGGATCGGGCTCCGATAATTCAAAGCGTATGGGGTCCAAATAATAATGATCCATCGCACCATTCACCGGCCAGGTACGATCTACGGAAACAGAACAATTGGGCCGATTGTCACCACCATCGCCGTCGCCTGAGCCGGGCCGACTAATGGTTTTATGGCATGCAACCATGGAGCAAAGAATCAAAAAAGCTGGGCGATTGGTATTCATCAGGACTTGATCGTAGCAAGTTCCCACTGCACCCGCTTCCCATTGTCGTGGTATGTGGAATACATGCGTGAACTTTTCGAGGAACAACAACTCGCCCCTTCAACCATCACTTTGTGGCGCGTTCAGCGATTCATCCGAATGCTGACATTTGGAATCCCCATGCTGATCGCCCTGGGCTGGGGCGTATCTGCCTCCATTCCCGGGGAACTGGATGGAAAACTGGCAGCAGTGGTCGTGATCACCCTGATCGCCATGAATGCGGTATTTGCCATTTTCTGGCCCACACTGGAGTACAACGCATTTCGTTACACAGTCCGCGAGGACGATCTCTTGGTCCAATCCGGTGTTGTGTTCCGACGCTGGTCCTCAATTCCGCACAACCGGATTCAGCATGTAGATACCCGCCAAGGACCCATGGAACGCTTGTTTGGAATCTCTCAACTCCTCGTATTCACCGCCGCAGGCATGAGTGCTGATGGCTCCATTCCGGGCCTTCAAACTTCGACTGCAGAACAACTCCGCGACCATCTCTCCCGACGAGGAGGAGACGATGGCGTCTGATGAGAAGCCTCCAGGTGAACCAACCGAAGAGGTGACCCTTCAAAATTATTCCCGCTCCGACCTCCAAGAAGAACTTCCTACAGAAGAAGCCCCCAAAGTGGTCGAAGACCCTGTGGATGACACCCCGACACGGCCCATGCCACGGGTACAAAAGTACGCTGCGCCGATTCCAGACCCGTCGGAGCCAATGGCTCCAGGGCTAATCAACAATCTACCCACATCTGAAATACCCGAAGAAACCATCGGTGTATTTCTGGAAGACATTCAAGAACCAGACTCCGTCTCCACCGTGTCCAGCTCGATTCCCCCCCCAACCGAACTCGTCATGGAGCGTCAAGCAGTCCAGGGATCTGCCAAAGCCAGCTCTTACAGTTCCCACCCCAATGTGAACATTCATGAAGCCGATACGCTCACGGCAAATGAAACACCCTGGAATGGACTCCACCCTGTCAGCTTATTGGTCAACATCATTCCACGTGGCTGGAAGACCCTTCGAGGAATGTGGCCCATTTTGTTGTTCGTCGTGGTGGGCGGTGAAGGCATGGGGATGGGGTCTCGCCTTGTTGATTTGTTCATCATTCTGCTGTTCACGCTGTTCAGCGTATGGAACACCTTCATTCACTGGGCCACATTGCGGTACCGCATCCACAAAGGCAGATTGGAAATCACAAGCGGATTGCTGAATCGACGGGCACGAACCATTGATCCGGAAAGAATCCAAAACGTCGAACTGGTGCAAAACCTTTTTCATACATGGACTGGACTGGTCGAAGTCCGAATCGATACCGCTGGAGAGCAATCGACCGAAGGCCTGCTTTCAGCCTTGACTGTAGAAGAAGCCACCAATCTTCGAAACCAACTGGCTGCGATCGGTTCTCTCGCCACCGNGGAACACGAAAAAGCCGACACAGGCGAAGTCATTTCACATATGGGTCTTGCGGAGATCTTTGCCTATGGTCTTACTCAAAAGACCATCGGGACAGTGGCTGTCATCACAGCAGTGGGTTTGGAGGTGATGAGTCAACTCGATCCAGAAGCTGCGCGTGATCTGACAGTACAAGTGCAGCCCACCACAATGGTCGCAGCATTCCTGTTGGCTTTTGTCGCTTCATGGGCGATTTCAGCATTCACCAGCTTGCTTAAGTTCTATGGGTTCAAGATGATCCGTTTTCAGGACGTGATTCGAACGGAGCAAGGACTAACCACACGGCGAAAAGCAGAGATTCCCCTTTCAAAGGTTCAACTGGTCCGAGCCGACGAACCGCTATTGCGGCGTTTAATGGGATACGGAACTCTGTTGATTGAAACGGCCGGCTTGGGTGTTGTCGAAGGTCAAATCCGACAGGCTGAAGGCATGGTTCCCATGGTGGAAGACGCAGAACTGGGGACCGTTGCCACCGCAGCCGTTCCACGTGCCAACGTAGACCCTTGGACACAAAAGCTCAGGCCTGCACACCCACGTGCGCTGTACCGCGCCTTGATCGCGGCCACCATTCAATCATCCATACTGATTGTTTTGGGGTTCCTGTTCTTGGGACCCATGAAGTGGGTCGTTCTTGCTCTTCTCCCGATAAGCCTGGTCTCAGCCTGGCTTGATTGGCGATGGCAAGGGTGGCTCATCACACCCACCGCTGTGGTCTCACGCCGAGGCTTCTTCAACCGCAGAACATTTATTCTAGCAAGAGACAAACTTCAGAGCGTTCACCAAATACAAGGGCCACTCATGAGGGCGCATGGATTGAGTCGAGTGATCGTTCGCGTCGCAGGAAGCCAAGTGAGTCTTCCCGACACCGGCAACCGTGAAACCATGGAAATGATGGCCGAGCTATCCAGTTAGGTCAGCAGCCAATGAACAGCCCAACAGCTCGCAAGAACGCCCGTAATGTCGGCGGCCAAGCCTGCTGGTACCGCGTGCCGAATCTTGGTGACCCCGATCGAACCAAAATAAACAGCCAGCACATAGAACGTGGTCTCCGTCGAACCCACCATCGTGCTGGCGATGTTCCCTATCAATGAATCCGGCGTGTACGTGTCGAGCAAATCTGCCGTGATGCCAAAGGCACCAGAGCCTGACAACGGACGCAATAGAGCCAAGGGAAGGACTTCACCCGGGATGCCCAGAGCTTCCGTAAAGGGACGCACCCATTCGACAATGCGAGCGAGGCCTCCAGAAGCACGCAACATGCCGACTGCACTCAAAATCGCCACCAAGTAAGGGATGATCATGATGGCGATATCAAAGCCTTCCTTGGCACCTTTCACGAAGACTTCGTACACCCGAACACCTCGGAAAAAACCAACCGAGAGCATGGAAACAATCAGTACCGGCAAAATCCAAGCACTGGCTTGTTCACCAAAGTACCAGACCACAAATACCAATCCGACCATGCACAATATGGTCAGAAAAAACGGGATCAGGTCTTTGATCATAAACCGTGGTCGATCAAAAGGTTCTGGTGTCGGAGCACTCTTAGAAAACACGGGCAAACGACTCAGAAAAATGGCAGCGCTAATACCCACAACCGTTGAGCATGCTGTTGCCATCAATGTAGTCGGAAAAATAGCCGCAGCATCGGCCGACCCTTTTAAAGCACGAACACCTATGATCCCCGTAGGCAAAATGGCCAAGCCCGATGTGTTGATCGCCAAAAAGAGGATCATGGCATTGGTCGCAGTACCTTTTTCCGTGTTCAGTTCGTTGAGTTCCTTCATCGCCTTAAGGCCAAATGGTGTGGCTGCATTTCCCAACCCAAGGGCATTGGCTGCGACATTCATCACCATCGCACCCATGGCCGGGTGTTCCGGTGGAACATTGGGGAACAACAACACCATGACGGGACGGACAATTCGCGCCACGAACTTCAAACCGCCCGCCTCTTCAACGACCTTCATTAGGCCAAGGAACAGGGCAATGTACCCCACCAGACCCAATGCCAGATCCACACTGCCCTTGGCGGCATCCATTGCGCCTTGACCCACTTCAGCGGGAGTACCATTCCAAACGGCAAAGCCAAAAGCCAGGGCGATAAGCCCGAAGAAAACCTGATTCATAAGTGGAACGCAGAAGGAAAGAGGAAAAGGGAGAGGACTTTAGCGAGACGAGAGGCGGAAGCAGAGTAAAACCCATAACGCGCGGGCCAATAATCGCGGTTCTTGAGCGTTGAGTGGAAGCGGACCCAAATCAATTGACTGCACGGGTGACCAACCAGAAGGTGGGACTTCTGGCTCTGGAAATACCTGGTCGGACCAATCGAGTCCCGGGTTGGACGGGTCTACATCGACAATGGACATGTACGGTGTGTGCCGATTGAGTTCAGTGTCCATCGCAAGGTGGTTAAAGTTTTCATTCATCCATTCCCGGCGACCATCACGGGCGAAGTCGACCCCCATACTGACCACGGCCAAGACTCTATCTCTGAGTTCTGGGGATGAATGAAGAGTCTGGACCAGTTGAAAACCAAACTCCGCCGAAGCGAGTAAAACCAGCCTGTCATGAGCCTGCGCAGCCAATCGAAGTATTGCATCGGCATCTACCGAATCCAACTTGGCGACCCGAACATGAGGAATCGCCTCCTGCAACGGAGTGGAATCCACTCCAACAGCAACAACAATCACATCGGTCAATCGACGAGTAATGGATGTTTGTACCGTGTCCGACCACTGCGCTATCGATTCCCAGTCGATGCCTGGCGCCATCACAGTTCCTGGATCGTACGCCGAACCCAGCTCGGCAGGATTCGACAACAATGCCTCCACAGCCGCCTCGTCATTGTGAAACATTTCGACCCATCGTTCCGCTGGCGTCTCCATACGAGACAAACGCTCGACTAAACTCTGTTCTCCTTCCAACGCAGGAACGGGAATATCCACGAGGCTTGGAGCGTGGAGTTTCGCACCACCCAATCGACCCACTGGATTGTAGGGAACCTGAAGTTTGAGTTGTTCCCACCACGCATCCTGGTCNCCCTTTGCGGCCTCTACCTGACCACGAATCACCGTTGCCAAAGACACCTTCCACAATCGCTCCCAGTCAAGCGGAGGCGCTGGCCGTACACTCATCCAAGCGGCAATAATGGCGAGCAACAAACAGACCCACTCCACCACCTCCAACATTATTGCCCCTCCGAACGCCATCGGTGCGACCAGCTTGGCAACGGCTTTTGTTGCTCACGGTGACGCTTCACGATCAAGTACAAAGCAGTGTACACAGTCAAAAACTCCCAGAACGGCTTCTCGGTAAGGGTGAATTCCACAAACGACCAGGCAAAATATCCCAACATGGCCGCAGGCATCGTCCAAGCAAAAACCTCTGCCTCTGTTCCTCGGGACCATTCAATGAGTTTTCCCGCCATACGCACGATCGAAATCACCAACCAGCCCAGCAAAGCCAACCCAACGGCTCCATAGTGTGCAACGACCTCCCATACGATCCCATGTGGATATGTGTACAGCGATTGAGCCACATAATTATTGTATCGAGGCAATAAATCCTCGTATCCACCCACACCCACACCCAATCCGTAGGTGTCAGAAAACATTTGGATACATGCAAGCCAATTCAACTGCCGATAATTCTGACGAAGACTCATATTGCTAACAATTCGATTGAGTGCTTTCGAAGAGTCCCCCACATCGAAGGCCATACCCACAGCAAAGATGACCACGGTGAAAATCAAAAACCGGAAAAACCATTTCCGAAACAACGGCTGCGCAAGCGCGGCCAACACACCACCGATCAGTGTGGCGTAAGCTCCTCCCCGTGAACCCGACTTCAGCATCATCACAAAAACGAAAAAACCAGCCAGAACAAGGCCTATCTTCAACCAAGTACGACGCTCTACAAGCGCCATACCAAATGCAGTATGAATGATGAACATCAGGTGCATCGCAAACCAATTTGGTTGTTGACCCAGCCCCGTTTCCCGACCTCCACCGCTCGCTGCCTGAAAAGTAACCTCAGTGGTCGAGATTCCTGCCGCATCGAAGAGGATGGTGAGAACACCCACAAGCACTGACGCACCCACCCAAAACCACAACATCCACCGAAAATGTTCCCACGTACGAATAAAGGCCAAGATCACCACCGTATTGGCCAATACAATGAACAATGGCAATAGATCGGACAGCCCATCTCTTGGGTTCTCACTCCAAAGTAGAGACAAGGCAATCCAGGCTGTGATTCCGATAAACGGAGTCCGCCATGGCCACCGGCGCCACAATGTTGTGCCATGCAGTGCCGCATGAACAACCAACGCCACCAAGCAAACCAACAATACGGGCTCAAATGGGCCAATCCCCATTCGACCAACGCGAACAAAAACCGTGGCACCCGTACTCAACAGACGTGCGGCCAACAACAAGCCCACACCCAGTACCGGATGTTCAAGAACGATCACCGCACCAACGATGGCAATCACAAGCGAAATGGCAGCCAATGGTTTGAGTGCAAACAAGCCCAAGGCTGCAATCTGCACCAGCAACACCACAGCCAGCACACGCGGGCCACCCGCCCATTCAGTCCATCTGTGTAGTCGGTCGAGCATCGATTCCTGACCCGTCTTGTCGGGTGGAACCATTGTACAGGTCGTTACCTTCGGCGGCTTGGATTGGGTCTGCTTGGTCGAACGCGAATGGGTGCAGGCTCGGCGGGCGGTGCCACCAAGCTATCCACCCAACCAACGACTTGATCGGTCCACTGTGCGAGCTTTTCTCGCCATCCCCGTTTTCGCTCTTTGCTCACAAACTCTCCCTACTCTGACAGTATATGCACGGATCAATACCTTTTGTCCTTGAGATTTTTCATTGTTTTATATTTTGCGAAACCTACCTACCGTTATTTTGACGACCGCACTTGTCTTCTATTTTGCACTTTCCTTTGGATTCATCACCGAGATGGGCATCGTAGGGGAAGTCGCCTGGACTTGGATGGCAGGACATCCTGGCCCCATAGAATTCGCCGGTGAAGATTCACATCAATGGGGTCCGTTTATTGGGGCTTACACGCGCCCAATTGAAAGACTACAGATCGGTGATCTATCTTTGCCCCTGGCTGTAAATAGCTACACGGGAGGCCTATCAGACTGGCCAAGCAGGTTGCTCGCAGCCTATGGCGCATCGTTTCACACCACAGTGATCGCACACACGGTGCTGGCAGCCTTACTCATCACCCTCATCTATCGATTCCTCCGAATACACGGTTCAGCAATCGCCGCAGCAGCAGCAGCACTCCTGCTTTCAACAGACTGGATATTTGTGTTTTTCCATCGAACACTCGGAGGCACAGAGGTACTCCTGCAAGCCTGCGGTCTACTCTGTCTATGGGCTGTTTGGAGTCGTCGTTGGGCCGGAGGGCGCCATGGCTTGACCGCACTCGCCTTGGGTGTGGGCCTGGGCCTGATGGCAAAACTCACATTTATTCTGACATTGGTGGCATTGGCGCTGACAACCTTCATCATGCGATGGGACAAACCACGACTCCATCCCCCCTTGCCCGATCGTGCATGGACACTTGTTCTTGCCGCCACGATTCCGCTGACGCCTCTCTTCATCACTTGGTTTCATCATTATGTGGCCATGCCCATCGACATCCCCAGTCACGATTACCCGAAGCTCCAATTCGATCGGGTATGGGCCACACTTTCCGGAGAAGCCAGGCCTGCAAGAGAGTCCTTGTCTGCCCTCGTTAGCTACTTTGGTGACTCAAGCAGCTTCTTGTCTGCAGCCTGGGGCGCTGATGCACCCAAGCCCTTCTCCGCATTGCGGCTGTGCGGATGGATCCTGATCATTGTCGGGAGCAGCATCGCATGGAAAGACAGGCAGGGTTCCCCACGATTGGCGCTAACCCGGTTTTGTTCAGTCCTTTTGATCCTACAAGTGGGTATTGTTTGGTTGGTTGCACGGGATTTACACCATCTCGCGGTCACAACACCGACCTTAATGATTCTCGCAGGCCTAAGTTTGGAACTGGTTGCAGGGATCATCACACCCCCAAAAAGCTTGGTACGCTGGGGTTGGGTTCTTGTTCTTGCATGCCCATGGCTATTTGCGGGTTTCCAATCCATAAAAGAAACGGATGCCGCACTGCTCACCATTAAACGACCCACAGTAAGCAAGAGTGGCCAACAAGGGTTGGTCGAATTGCTCCAGGAAAACCATGTCCAAGAAGTTGTCACGATGGACTATGAAAGCGCAGGAGCGCTCGATATTTTATTACCAAAGGTCAACTTTCGTCATGCTTGGCTGCAAATCGCCCAAGAACGAACTGAGGCATTGCCTTCATTGATTCTACAAGCCTGCGGTCACCACATGCTGGTGATTACTCAAGCGCCTCCATGGACTTACAATCTCAAGCCTCAGGAGTCGGCCCTCGTACAGGCCGCGGCATCGGACGACTGCGTGCCGGAGGCGGTTGATCGCCTACCCGACGGTGGGGCGGTGCTCTACGCTGTGGGTCCGCGAACGGATCGACCCTAGCGCCTTGCCAAGGCGTTCCCGAGGAGCGCGTCCAATCTCGCCACATTGCTGTCAAAAGCATCACGTTCTCCTGTTTGAATGGCTCGCGCTGTGATTCCATGGAAATCCATGGGGTCCAAGACACGCTTGCCTTTGTTGAGTTGGTAGTGCAGGTGCGGTGCGGTGCTGTGTCCAGTGTTTCCAGACTCTCCGAGTACCTGTCCAAGCTTGACCTTCTGACCGGGCTTCACACCGGTCTTGGATAAGTGCAGATATTTGGCGAGCGTTCCGTCAGAAAACCGAACCTCGACACAGTTACCATTGCTTCGCGTATTCCAATTTGTTCGTTTCACCGTTCCAGCGCGTGTCGCGAGGATGGGCGTTCCGACATCCACCTTAAAGTCCATCCCATCATGTCCTGGGCGGTCCCGTAAAAGGGCAGTGATCATTTCGTAGTCAGCAAGCGGATCGATCTTTAAACGACGGGTGATCTCCGATCCGTTTTCTTGCCAGTAGCTGGGGTATGCATCTCCACGACGCTGAAAACGATACGCCTTTAGCGTTTGGCCAAGCTTGCCTGACTTGAAGGAAGCTGCAGCAATCTCAATTCCTTGATCCGTTTCTTTCCAAGCGACTCGAACTTGATCTCCCTTCCGGAGATCCCTGCGAAGGTCAATGTCCCAGTGAAAAAGTCGTGCATATGCAGCACTGAGTTGAGCGCCCTTGTCCGCATCAGCTTTTGAGAAAGTCCGAGCCAGTGAATGGGTGACTTCTTCGTCCAAAATGTTCCAGTCAGGGTCACTGCTGATCACATCTCTTTGGATCGGTACACGAACCTTTTTCGCTTCACCCTGTGTAGGCTGAACAACCTCAACAGGCACACGCGTCGTTCCGGTCACAGGACCGATGGTCGTAGTTTCAGAGGCTGGTTGAACAATCTCTACAGCGTCCGCAGACAATGCTGCAGTAGGTGCACGGTGAGTCACCATGTACAAGTTCAACGAGAGTGACGTGGTCAGGAGGCCGTACAGAAGCCAAGGCCGACCCGTAAAAGAGTGGTTCATATGAAAGATGGTGCTGGGGGGTGCGGGGAGAACGGCAGGAACAAGATGTGCAAGAGATGCAGCGGGGGTAATTCAGCGTCACTTTTTTCTATGGCCCTGTCAAGTATCTGCCTTGAAATCACTTTAAGGTTAGTTTGTAAATATAGTTACAAAGCCTATTTATGCTTAAAATTAAATAAATTAAAAAAGAACAAAGAAAAGCTACAGGTTGGTATTTCCTGTCCGATTTCATTTGTGCGGCCAGTTTGCTACTGGAGGAAGAACCGCACGCGGAGAGTTTTGCTGGGGTGTGGTCCAATTGGCAGGACACCCGGCTGTTACCCGGGAGGGTGCTGGTTCGAGTCCAGCCGCCCCAGCCACTCTCTGCACCTCCGGACACGCGAAGGACCTACATCCAACGCCTGCCCCCGGAACCCGAGGAGCAGGTCGGTCCCTTTGGGTGGGGACCGGCCTCTTTTCGTTGATGGGTCTGGTTGGCCCTATCTTCAGCCAGTCACATTCATGTGTGTGACGACAAAAGGCTCTGTGGAAAACGGATCGACTGTTTCCTGGGTAATGCCCACAAAGTCGTTCCCAAACACATCAAAAATATTTCCGGTCAACGTACATCCTGGAACACGCCCGATTGGGCAGCCTGAAGCATCAACCTCAAGAACCACCATCGCAGGAAAGGCCATATCGCCGGTCCGCGTCGTATCTCCACCGGCAACAAACCAAACCAAAAGCCCGCCTTCATCGTCCAGTAAATCGACCAATTTCGGTGCCGTCGCACGGCCGCCCA
>PALY01000042.1 GCA_002707085.1 Deltaproteobacteria bacterium | reverse complement strand
AAGTTTCCACTTTGCGAAACAATTCAGGGGATCTTCCGCCTGTACTTAGCGATATTCGTTATAATCGTTTGGCCTTACCAATTTACTACTTGCGCTTAGACGATGGAGACTCCTTTGGGGCCGAAGGACAACAAGGCTGACGAGCTCGTCAAGATAGACGATATGCACGAGATTACTGTACGCATCTCGATGCCTCGCCCTGCAGAAACGCAAAAGAAAGTGATTCCCACCATTCGAGTTGTGGCTGGTCCTGACATGTTGTCGTACATCACAATTCCAGAGGGTGAAGAAATCATTGTCGGTAGAGATGAGACCGCGGACCTAAAATTGATCGACGGTACCGTTTCAAAACGCCACACTCGCATTCGTCACGAAGACAATGGTTCGATGCTGTTGATAGACCTCAATTCTACCAATGGAACCGCGGTGAATGGTCAACCGGTAACCAGAACCATCTTGCGGCCTTCAGATCATTTAGAGATCGGTGCGGTCTCTCTTCGACTGGACATGATGTCATCGGAAGAGTTGGGACACCTGCGGCGTGTAATTTCCCGCCTTGAATCCGCGAACCGGGACACCTTGACCGGTCTGCTGGACCGCTCCTTTATCGATGAGGGCCTCGTAAAGTTGGTCGAAAAGTGTGAGCGGGCTGAAGTGCCTATTTCATGTGCATTCGTGGACCTGGATCACTTCAAGAGTATCAACGACCAATTTTCGCACAAAGTGGGCGATGAAGTTCTTTGCGGCATCTCGCGGTTGCTCATGCTTGGCGTTCGCGACAACGATCCTGCTGTTCGGTACGGTGGCGACGAAATCATGTTTTTCCTTCCAGGCTCTAATGAAACCAGGGCGTTGGAAGTTGCTGACCGTATACGCAGGGCTGTATCCGGTCACGACTGGGACCGTACGGCGACAGGTTTGCGTGTGAGTTGCTCCTTCGGAGTGGCCGAACGTGAAGCTGGAGAAAGCATAAAGTCATGGATGGATCGGGCCGACAAAGCCGCCTACATCTCAAAACGTGGTGGTAGAAACCAAGTTTCCCGGGCAACATCAATATAGCCCAAGCCACTGTTATTAAAGGGCTATTTGTACAATACATGCCCATTAAGACAAAAGATAAATGAGATTTTACTTAGCAGGTGCCCATTTTGGTCCGAATACTAATTGTAGAGGGCTTGGCGTTTCCACGGGGTAACCCTGTCGCCATTTTCCTGGTAAACAGGGACCTGCCATCGCCCCAAAACTGGAAACGCCACTGTCCTTAGGACAGAACAATGCTTTCACTTTTCACCATATTGCTCACCCTGCTGGCCTCAGGCCCGGCGTACGCAGCATCGGTCGAAGAGTCTGCAACCCTCCTTTCCCGTTTTCCCCTTGGCTTGATGCCCGCGTCCATTCCTGTGCTTGACGCGGTTGGTACCATCGGAGACGAAGGCAGTGAGTCCCACTTGGCTTTATTGGAAAGCCTTATCGAAGAGGAAGACAGAACCATTCGAGAAGCAGCCATACAGGCAGCACGGGCGATCACCGGCCGAAAACAGCTTTCCATTCGCCACCACTTTACCCCCCCAACCCATCAAGATCTGCGTCGGTGGGTCGCCCAGCACCCCCACGAGTTCATCGACCGTAATGGGCGCGCATACGGAAAAACTGAATCCATCGCGGTTGCTTATGCACGCATCGTTCTCGGCAACACAAACACCATGACAAGTACGAAGGGGTGGGAAAGTGCAGGCAAGCAGCTTGAACTGCATGGCGAAACCCAACAAGCACTGCGTTTATATACCAAGGTGGCTTCCTCTGGAAACACTTCGGCCATGGACGAAATCAAAGCATTTGGCTTGAATCCAGAATTGTTGATCCTTGGGATGTTCAGTACGCAAGCTGGGAGCAATCCAGATGAAAATGCCACACTGGATGTCATGATTCATTCAGGAAGCTTACTGACCGTGCGATTTCTGACGGAACGTTCGTGCAGCCCAGATCCGATGGGTCGAGCCATCGCATTGGATGCCTTGAGCCAAATGATCGCCCAAGGCACACTCACCCGAGGTGCTTCGGACGTAGCCCACAGGAGCTTGGTCATCGCAACAAAGGATCCAAGTAGCAATGTACGTACTTTGGCCCAGGCGGCCTTATCGGAACTGGCCGCGGACTAAGCGTCTTGTTTGTCGAATATATGAAAGGCGCCATTCTCCAGTTCACCATCCTGGTTGGCCATCCAGAAAATAGCGTCAGCAACTTCATCCGTTGTGAGGAGTCGCCCATCGGCATTTTCCCCGGCCAAAAAGTCACGGGCTTGTTCTGGGCTCAAGTTTGATCGTTCCGAAATGTACTCACAAGCATCATCAGTCATTGAAGTGCTGACGTAGCCTGGGCAAATCGCATTCACGAGAACGCCATTCTCACCCACTTCCGCAGCCAAAGCCCGGGTAAATCCAATCAATCCGTGCTTCGACGCACAATACGCAGCCAAGTACGGCAGACCGCGCACACCCGCAATGCTCGACACATTGATGATGCGTCCGCGCCCACGAGAAACCATTCCTGGCAGAACTTTCAATGCACACAAAAAGGAACCCGTCAGGTTGACCTTAAGGTGCTCTTCCCACACCCGGACATCCGTCTTAGTCACCCTGGAAGACCGAACCATCCCGGCATTGTTCACGAGGACATCAACAGGACCAGCAGCCATAAATGCAGCCTCTACGCTGGCGGGGTCTCCCACATCAACGCGCACCGCATAAGCGCCTATCTCATCAGCGAGAGACTCGATCTCATTTCGAGAGCGCGCCATCACCGTGACACGATATCCATTTTTCTTAAATAAACGGGCTGTGGCGGCGCCTATTCCGCGCCCACCACCAGTCACCACCACGTGGGGTGCCTTTGGCATATCGAACTCCGTTAGCCGGCTGGCCCACATAGACTAGCTGGCGAGAGCCGCCACTTAACACGTCTATCGGTCTATCGCCTCCCTTCAGCACGGATTAGCTATGCAGTCACCCACTTACAGGGTCTTTCCAACACCTCGGTAAGCACCCGCAAAGTACACCAACGGGTCCAACTCATCACGCTCGCCAAATGCAGTGGCAGTCTCTACATGACCAATAAATATTGTATGGTCCCCACCCTCTCGGGTGCCATAAAGAGTGCAGTCCAAATGAGCCATCGCCCCATCCAATAGCGGGGCGCCACTCGCCTCACCCCGTGTAATGTTCAAGTCAGCCCACTTGTCTTGGTCTTCCGGAAATCCCCACCCGCCAAAGCGATTTGAAAGATCTTTTTGATCGGCAGCAAGAATATTAATGGCAAAACCCTTGGATTCCAGCAATTTGCCATGGGTTGTATTTCCATTCTTGACACACACCAACACCAACGGTGGGTCGAGAGATAGCGAGCAAAAAGCGCTCGCTGTCATCCCGTGGTCTTCATCTCCAGCAATGGTCACTACGGTCACACCACTACCAAACCTTCCCAGACAAGCTTTGAAATCATTTGCATCTACAGGCATCGGATCCTCCATGTTGAACATGCATAACTCTCGGCGCAAGGGTCACGCTCGGTTAGGTCGCGGACATGGATCAAGCTGACTACCCCCCCAAAACGAAAACCAGCGCAGCTCCAACGCGAGTTGTGACCGCTGCATCCCTGTTCGATGGTCACGATGCTGCCATCAATATCATGCGTAGAATTCTGCAACAGCAAGGCTGTGAAGTGATTCACCTTGGCCACAACCGTTCGGTTGCCGACATCGTAAAAGCAGGGATCGACGAAGATGCACACGCCATCGCAATCAGCTCCTATCAGGGGGGGCACAATGAATTTTTTCGCTACATGGTTGAACTTTTAGACTCCAAAGGATGTGGACACATCAAAGTATTTGGCGGGGGTGGCGGAGTCATCGTTCCGGATGAGATCCGGTCCCTTCAAGATGCTGGAGTCGAAAGAATCTATTCTCCCGAAGATGGACGACGCTTGGGCCTAGTGGGAATGATCGCCGACATGGTCGAGCGGTCGTCTAGCGATGTCACAAGCCACTGGACCTATACCACCCAAGACATTGTAGAAGGCAGCCAACCTGCTTTGGCCCGAGCAATCAGTATCGTGGAAGCCGCGTCTGAAGGCAGAGTCGAGCTTCCCGATGACCTGAGCAAGCTCCTTTCTTCGACAGAGGGGAAAAAGGTCCCAGTGGTCGGAATCACAGGCACCGGAGGTGCAGGAAAATCGTCTCTCACGGACGAACTCCTCCGACGTTTCCTTACAGACCGTACGGACGAACGAGTAGCGGTCATCAGTGTAGACCCGACCCGGAAACGTACGGGTGGAGCCCTTTTGGGTGATCGCATCCGCATGAATAGCGCACGACACGAGCGTTGCTTCGTTCGTTCGATGGCAACCCGACTGGCGGGTGCAGAACTGTCTCGAGGCATCCAGCCAGCCATTCAGTTGTGCCAGGCTGCAGGGTTCGATCTGATCATCGTCGAGACATCCGGTATTGGACAAGGCAGTTCAGCCATCACCGAAGTATCCGATGTACACGTATATGTGATGACTCCAGAATATGGGGCCGCCAGCCAGCTTGAAAAAATCGACATGCTGGATTTTGCAGACATGATTGTCATCAACAAGTTTGACCGGCGTGGAGCAGAAGATGCACTGCGAGACGTTTCCAAGCAGGTCCAAAGAAACCGGCAAGCCTTCGATGTCTCGCCCGACGAGATGCCAGTATTCGGTACCATCGCAGCCCAATTCAATGATGCAGGCGTGAATGCAGCCTACCGATGCCTGATGAAGTTGACGGATGAGCGCCAACAGCGACCATTCAAGAGCACCATCCCGGATCCACTCACCCGATGCTCTCCTCCACAGCAACGCGTAATACCCCCCAATCGAATTCAGTATCTGGGAGACATCGTCCACACAGTCCGCCAATACCACCAGTTGGCAGAACATCAGGCGGCAGAAGCGGACAAGCTCCAACATCTGAATGCTGCGGTAGGAATTCTATCGGAAGATGCCATGCCAACGGTCAAAGAGGAAATCGCTCAGATCGAAGCCAGGCTGGAGAAAAAGACAACTGCATGCTTGCTGGAATGGGACCAAATGCAGGAGTCCTATGCCGGCAACGAGTTGACATACTCAGTCCGAGGCAAGGACATTCATCAACCTCTTACCGACGAAAGCCTAAGTGGACTGCCCATCCCCCGTATCGCTCTACCCAATCACAGCTCCCATGGTGACCGCGTCAAATGGATGATGCGTGAAAACCTCCCGGGTAAATTTCCCTATACCGCTGGAACTTTCCCCCTCAAGAGACGCTCAGAAGAACCCAAACGCATGTTTGCTGGAGAGGGTGGTCCAGCCAAAACCAATGCCCGCTTCCATTACCTGTGCAAGGGCGAGCCCGTTCACCGCCTGTCTACCGCATTCGACAGTGTCACACTGTATGGACAAGACCCTGATGAACGGCCAGACATCTACGGAAAAATCGGAGAATCCGGGGTGTCGATAGCCACACTGGATGACATGAAAGTCCTGTACAGCGGCTTTGACCTCTGCGCTCCAAGCACATCTGTGTCGATGACCATCAACGGTCCAGCACCGATCATTTTGGCCATGTTCCTCAACACTGCCATTGACCAACAGGTGGACATTTTCACCAACCGAGAAGGTCGAGCGCCAACCGACGCCGAATACTCACAGATACGTTCTGATGCACTTCGTGTGACCCGAGGCACCGTGCAAGCAGACATTCTAAAAGAGGACCAAGCGCAGAATACCTGCATATTTTCACTGGAATTCGCACTCCGGATGATGGGCGATATCCAGGCGTGGTTCATCGAAAACGAAGTGCGTAATTATTACTCTGTCTCGGTGAGCGGGTACCACATCGCAGAGGCGGGAGCGAACCCCATCAGCCAGCTCGCCTTTACGCTCTCAAATGGCTTCACGTTGGTCGAGTATTACCGCTCAAGAGGAATGGACATCAACGCGTTCGCACCCAACCTCAGCTTCTTTTTCTCCAATGGAATGGACCCCGAATACACCGTCATTGGGCGTGTAGCGCGCCGCATTTGGGCCATTGCCATGGACCGCATGTACGGGGCAAACCAGCGCAGTCAAAAGCTGAAGTACCACATTCAAACTTCTGGCCGCTCTCTTCATGCCCGCGAGATTCAATTCAACGATATCCGAACCACACTGCAAGCACTCTTGGCCATCCAAGACCAATGCAACTCCCTGCATACCAACGCCTACGACGAAGCCGTTACGACACCGACCGAAGAGTCGGTCAGACGTGCCATGGCGATTCAAAAGATCGTAAACCAAGAATTTGGTGTCATGAAGAATGAAAACTCTACTCAGGGTTCCTTTTTCGTCGAAGCCCTCACCGAACTTGTAGAAGCTGCCGTACTTGAAGAGTTCGAAAGGATCGACCAACGAGGTGGTGTACTTGGCGCAATGGAGACTCAATACCAACGGGGTAAAATCCAACAAGAAAGCCTTCATTACGAACACCAAAAACACTCTGGCGAGCTTCCCTTGGTGGGGATCAACACCTTTGTGGACCCACAAACAACCGCGGAAGGATGGGAGCCACCACCGATCGAACTGAGAAGAGCATCTCCTGAAGAAAAGGATGATCAAATCGCCCGTCTGCGCAACTTTCAGGCGCAGCACGCTGGAGATACCGCCCAAGCGCTGGAAAGACTACAACGCGTGGCCACAGATGGTGGAAACATCTTTGCAGAGTTGATGTCCACGGTCCGCGTGGCAAGCTTGGGGCAGATTACCTCAGCCCTATACGAGGTTGGTGGTGAGTACAGACGCAGCCTATAAGATTTCCAACACCATTCAGTGCTACCGTTGAACATCCCCCCACCCTGGAGCCAGCACACGTGAATCACGTGCGCCAGATCGGACCCTTTGCCATTGCCGAAGTCCTCGGCGAAGGCACGGGAACTGTGCTGTACAGAGCCGTTCGAGTAAACTCGTCCCGCCCGCCTCAAGAAGTGTGCCTTCGCATAGCGAGAAACCCAGCCGACCTGACCACTGCGGCAGCGATTGCTGAGGAATACGAGATTCTGCGGGCCATGGACAACCCTCGGTTGCCGAAAGCATACGGTCACTACCATACTGATTGTGCTGTCGGAATGTCGTATTACCCCGGCGCATCACTTTCGGACGCCTTGCAAGCCAGACAGGATGGCCTGGCATCTCTGGATGTCAGTACAGCCATCGATATCACTATCGAAGTTGCTCACGCCCTTCGGCATGCTCATAGCATTGTCGGAAGAGCCGGCGGAAGGATCGTACACGGCCACCTTGGTCCCCAGCGGATACGGATGACACCAAAAGGGGAAATCGTCGTGGTGGGCTTCGGTTCGACCCCAAAGGGGCGGCATTGGGCGTACACAGCGCCAGAAGTGGCCCGGGGCGCACACCCAACGATTGCATCCGACCAATGGGCTGTGGGAGCCATACTGATTGAACTCATCCTCGGGGAGAGGTTGTATACAGGAAGTCCAAACCCAGAAGAAGCAGGCAAGACTGGGGATGTTGGTTCGTGGGTGCAGCAAGTATCCACGCTGTACCCTGAACTTGAGCAAGTCCTCACCCAGCTATTGGCGCCAAATCCAAACGACCGCTTTATTCATGAACACAATCTGCTGAAAGCCCTACTCGCTGCAGGCCGTAAAATCGGTGGAACTGTCAACAGGAGACTTCTCGTGGCGCAAGTCTTGGCCCACTCCGATAAGCTCTCTAAAGTGCGCCCACAGCGGGCGCCTGTCGTCCCGACATTCACCAAGGAAGCCGCAATGGAAGATAGACCCCCACCCCTGAAGGTGATGCCCGTGGTCGTCGAAGAAGAGCCGTCTCTTCCCGGCATCGATATGCCAATCGGCTCGGCCACCGAATTGGACTCCTCTCCCGCCCCAATGAACATCTCGATTGGAGAGGATCACCAAGACAACACCGACCCGATCGTCGGACGTCAAGCTGAAGCCCATCCAACAATCGCATCCATCGAGAAACCACACATCGCTCCCGCAAACCCAGAGCATGAACTTTCACTCAAACTCGACCCCACAGCCCCTCCCGCACCAAACCCGACGCCAAGCTTTCTCCCATCTGAAATCGCGGGAATGATCTTGGGTGGAATATTTCTACTGTTGGGCCTCAGCTATGTGTTCTGGATACTGTAATGGAACAATCTGAGCACTCCGTGAGTCCCATCTGTGAAGGCGTAGGCGTTGTTCCTGTTCGGTCCCCAACCCTACCGCCAGCAACCCATACAAACGTTTGGATCTTGGGTGATCATCACGTCACAGTGGTTGATCCTGCCAGCCCTTGGGAAGATGAGCAGAACCGACTCGATGATATTCTAGAAATGTACATGGTGGAACGAATCGTCCTCACTCACCATCATGCAGATCATGTCGGTGGAGCGCTGGCATTACAGGCAACCACTGGCGCACGAATCGCCGCTCATGCGCTCACGAGGGATCGGGTCGATATACCCATCGATGATGTATTGGAAGATGGCGACATCTTTGGTACTGATTCAGGATTTTGGAAGGTCATCCATACACCTGGGCACGCTTCCGGTCATATTTGTCTTCAAAATCCATCGATTGGAACCATCGTCGCGGGAGACATGGTCGCTGGAGTGGGCACCATCCTCCTCGATCCCCCCGAAGGCAACTTGGGGATGTACTTGGCCAGCCTGGAAAAGCTCCTTGAACTCAAGCCAAAAACCCTCCTTCCTGCCCACGGGCCACCCATCGAGAACGGCGAAGAGTACATCGAAGAATATATCCGTCACCGACACATGCGAACGGACCAGATCCTCAGCGCCCTGACACAGCACCCTGCATCCAAACCCAGCACATTGGCAGCCAATATCTATGCTGGCATCGTCCCNCCCGAATTTCTGCCCATGGCAGCCNGTCAGATACTCTGCCACCTTGAATGGCTGGAAGCTCAAGGACAAGTGGTTTGCAGTGGCGAATCATTTACCGTGACCAAAACATGACGACTTGGCTGATCACCGGCACCGACACAGATGTCGGCAAAACTGTAATCACAGCAGCGATTGCGGCTGCATGGCGTAGGCGTGGTCTCCAACCACGAGCCATAAAACCCATGGCGACCGGTTCTGGACCTCCTGGAAGTGATGCTGAACTGCTGGGGTTGGCCGCTGGGCACGATCCAGCAGTTCACACCTGTCTTCCAGAACCCGCATCACCAGAACGAGCAGCGATTGAAGCTCAAGAAACAATAAGCATGGCTGCTGTCGTGGACTGGATTCAGCGCCAACAAGGCAACCCTCTTTTAATCGAAGGGGTTGGAGGCTTTGCTGTACCGGTCGATTCCGAAAACACCATTGCTGACTTGGCCATAGAATTGGGACANCCNGTTCTAATCGTAGCTGCAAATCGACTCGGCGTACTCAATCACACATTGCTGACCGTACAAGCCATTCGGGCTGCAGGCTTACCCATCGCTGGCGTGGTTCTCAACAACGCATTCACCAGTACAGCCGAACTCCAAACATGGAACAAAGAAGATATTTGTCGGTGGATAGGACCCGACGTTCCTGTAGCAGTGGCCACACAAACGGCCATTCCCGACGGCTTAGCTGCGCTGGGCGAATCTATACTTCATCAACTGGGTGAGTAAAAAGCGCGCTATTGCTTGAAGCACGCCACGGTACACCGGTCTCGGGACGTAGCTTCACAACGCGCCTCGATCACTTCAGGATCTTCATCTGCAAAATCTGCAGGATCAAAAGCCGCTGCGTTGTTCTCTTCTTCTAACTTCGCCTTGGTTTCCGCTGCCTGCTTCTTGCGTTTCTGTGAAGCTTCTCGGGCGCCCTTTTTACATGCAAGGTAATCCAGTCGGCCCGGGCTAACGTAGGTCTCATACTCCGATTCGTCTATGTCCAAATCGGTCATTCCAAGAACCGCAGCCCGTGCTTTTTCATGATCTTTTTCTAAAACAACATCAACAGAAAGAACCGAATCACACGTATTTGCGCAATCATTGAATTTCTTCACCGGCGAGTACATACCCAAACAAAAGCCAACCACGAGCAGTGTTACCGCAGTGATACAACCAGCTTTTGAGATGTTTGGCATCGGCACAGGAGAGTTGTGCGCACCGATAAAGGCCAAGAGCGCAACAATGCCTGCCAAGCCAAACAGAACGAACGAAAGGTTCTCCATAATGCTGTAGTCTCCTGTGGCCCCTTCATTGTGAGCGGACCCAACCCTACCACCCGTTCCGGGCTCTTGCTAATGCTAACCGCTCATCGAGAGATCGGCAGTTCAGCATCATAGCTTCACAGGGCTCTGACGAAAGGAGCGACTTTTTTAATCGTTGCCGGCCCTATTCCATGGACATCGTCCAAGTCTTTAATATTTTCAAACGGTCCATTTTCATTGCGAAAGCCCACAATGGCCGCTGCACGTACCGGACCAATACCTGGAACCGTATCCAACGCCGCTGCGGTCGCAGAGTTGAGCGTCAATCGCTCTCCCATCGCCAACGCACGCTCGGACGCAGTCACCATGATGCTTGTTTTTGTGACATGCAAGCAGTCCCCATTTGCCAAAACCGTGCTGTTTCCTCTTGTGGGCAAGCCCACAGCTTTCAACGCATCATCAACGGTCGAGCCGGCAGGCAGTCGAGTCAGCTCCGACTTCGGGTGGAGAACCTCAACGATCACAGAGGCCGAAACCGGCGAGGCATAGGTTCGGGCCTGCACCGCAGCCAACAAGAGCAGAACCCAACAAGACAGGATTCTATTCATTGGCAAGTTCCATCAACTGCTTCAACAACGTTTCATGCTTTGGACCCATGGCCTTGATGATGACGACTCGTCCATCATCAAGATGCTGCAAACAAACTTGCAGATGATCAGAAGGAAGAAGGTCTGGAAAACGGTCTGCCCATTCCAAGAGTACGACCCCAGGCCAACATTCAATGGTTTCCTCTAAACCAATCCCCTCCAATTCAACCTCTTCCAAACGATACGTGTCTCCGTGGAGTAGCGGGACGCGGCCATCTTCATACTCTGCCAACAAAATAAAGGTGGGACTGACAATCGGAGTACCCACCCCCAACCCATCGCCTACCCCTTGTGCAAGCGTTGTCTTTCCAGCCCCCAAGTCACCCACCAAAGCCACGACGGTGCCATGGCCGGCCAACTTACCGATTGCCCGACCGAGAGATTGTGTCTCATCTGCATTGGATAGGTGTCGAGTCCACATGTCTTTCCCTCTATCCGAAAACGCAACTGACCGGTTTTAAGACAGACCGACAGGCAAAAATGTTCAATTGCTATGGCTCCGCTCACGGAGTAAACACGGGACGGCCCTAGGCCGGAGGATTGTTGGAAGACTTGTTCGACACGTACGGTGTGTTGTTGGCCTTTGTGGCTCTCATCACAACGCCCATCGGGAACCCTGTTCCCGAGGAAGTAAGCCTGCTTGGCGCAGGCTATGTGGCCGGAACCGGCCAAAATTCCTTCTTTACCTCACTGTTTGTTGGCTACATGGGTGTTGTGATCGGTGACTGCATCTCATGGGCAATGGGCAGAAGGGTCGGTTTAGAAAGAAACGGTTTTCTCGCCAAAATCGTTGGAATGAAACAAGTCGCTCGAATCCAACGCTTTTACGCTCGATTTGGTGACCGTACGATTCTCATCTGTCGTCAGCTACCCGGCTTCCGACTCCCCTGCTTCTTCATCGCAGGCGCAAGCGGCATGCCATTTCGGCGATTCATACTCATCGACGGTTCAGCCGCCCTTGTAACGGCGACAATTTTCGTATGGCTTGGGTACGCAAACCATGACGAATTCCAACAATATCAGTATCTAGTCGAGCGTTTCAGCAGTGTTTTCCAGTACGTCTTTGCGCTGGTTCTCTGTATGGTTGCCTACAGAATCATTGACTACCAATTGGTTCGAAGAAGAATGGAAGCGGCCAAACGTATCGAAGAATAAATCAATCGATATCGACCATTCGTGCAATCTTGGCTTTGAGTTCACCCCGTTCAAAAACCGCAGTCAACGCATTACCCCGAACTCCCAGCCAACGTTCTCCGACCGCTACACCTGCTGGCGGTGACGGCACGGTACCCCTGCGTTTCAAGTCCATATACGCCGCATCGGTGAGGCTCACTTCTGCCAGGTGCCCCAATGCGGTAACGGGGTTTAAAACGCGATCTCGAAGCGCATCACGAACCACAGACCGATCCCGCCACACCACACGTTCCTGGCCGCGCTCAGGCCGCAAAACAGGTTTCCAATCTGTACGGCCCGCCACCAACGAAGACAGCTCCTCAAACTG
>PALY01000041.1 GCA_002707085.1 Deltaproteobacteria bacterium | reverse complement strand
CCCTTGTTTAGTGCACTGGACCCATGGCGCCCTGAAGGTGTTTCCTCGCACAGACTTTTAGTCGTCCCTTTCGTTGCAGAAGAAATCGAGTTTGTACAGGGCAAGGGCGATCAGGTGAAACGGCACGCTGGAGCCACCCGCGCTGGGGCAGATTTACCCACAAAAACACGAATCTGGATGGGTGCATGTTTTTCCGGGCTGGCTGGAATTTTGGCACTGTTGTACACAATTGTGTGTGTCGCTTGGCTTGGGGCCCAGGGTGTTGAATTTGTCGGACGCCCGTTTGCTGTGGGCCTGTGTCTTATGGGTGGTCTTGGCCTGATCGGCGGGATTCGACTGCTTGTTCTCGCTCAAGGATTTCTACTCTGGCGACGACACAAATGCAGCGCATCGGATGCTCCATGGCTTGTGGATTCATTTCTTGCACCTTCGGAGGCTAGAATGGCGGGAGCAGCCATGCTCATTGTCGCACTGAGTTCCCTTGCGACCATATGGATTGTATGGGGCGTCGGACTGATGTGGAAAGTGATCATCGCGAGCGGCATATTGGTGGCCGCACCCGCGTGGGTAATGCACCTTGCAATGGGCCGTCCTGAGCCGCGACGTTAAGCCACTCCTTTCGGAGGTTCTCTGTGCACGTCGCTTTGCAAGGTAGCAGCGCTTCCGCAGTCACGGCAGGGCTGCTGCTCCTGACGCATGCAAAGCGACTTGGGACACCATTAAAGGTAGCAGTCGTTGGCGACCGTGACGACTTGGCGCGTGTGGCGGGGCCAGCATTGGTGTTGAGTCCCGTCCTTGCAGGCTGCGGTGTAGGCCGAGTGGCAGCGCGCAGCTCCCTTGTCATGATGCCAGGACCATCCCTGGAACCTTTGGCGGTGAGTCTCGAAAGGGGCGGACTGCACGGTTGGTTTACTGTTGATCGTAGGGGAGTGGGAGAGCATGCGGGAACACGGGCATTTGTTGCCTTGTGCCGCAATTCGGACATTGAGGCACAAAACCTTGGTCGGATTCTACGACGGGGCCTTGCAACGGTTGGGTGTACACCAGAACCCGCTTTGTTGGATCTTTTGTTCGGCGCGCCATGTGATCCACTGGACCGGTTAGCGATTGCGCTGCGTGCGGGTCGCGCGATGACTGGATCCGTTGGGCGCCCTTTTACTTCCTTTATTCATTCTGGCATCGAAGATTTACCCGATCCCTTGCAATCACCAGTGGATATGGAGGTAATGAAAGAAGCAAGGGCCAACGGTGATATGGAGCGACTATTGGGTCGCCTGACCGACGGTGTTCGTGCATCCGTACAGGATTGGATGGATGGTGTTGGGCATGTTTCCAAGGGTGACCTGGACCACCTTTTGTGTGGATTGGCCGAATTGGGCAGCCATCTAGTGAGTTTGCCGATGGCTGGAATGCTGCCCCAATTGACGCCCGCCCGAGAGTCCATTGCACTGAACCTTGGAGAAGCCATTGGTTCGGTCAGCGGGACACAATGCGCGAATCAAGCGATGGCGGATATGTTCGAATATCTTGGCGGCGAGTTTGTGGAAGTGTCCCAATACGCATTGACTGTACCCAGCGAAGCCCCACCCACCGAACGTTTGGCCCGGTGGGAATGGTTTTGTCGCGCTGCGCATTCTGCTCAGGAAGAAGCCGATAGGCTATGGCGTCGGATTATTGATCCCGTTCAGTAGACTTGTATTCAAGGCCACAACGAGTCAATGTAGAATGCAGAGGTAGACCATGAACACTGAGGGCCGAAAACCAGGAAGAGGAAAACCTGGACGCCGTCGTCATCAAAAATCGCGTAAAAGCGGTGGACGTAACTCTGGTTCTGTACCCGACATTTTATATCACGCAAGCGATGTCGAAGCGGCCCAGGTCGCCAAAGACAGAGGCAGCTTGGCTTTTGGAAATCGAAAATCGGTGTTTATGTCGCGGTCTGAGGGGCAGGCTTGGCTGGTTTCCCACAGAAGCAACATGGAGCCCATGGTGCTGTACGTAGATGCTAGCCGAGCCCGACAAAGCGGGGTTAAGTTTCATCGTAATGGTCGAGGATTGTGGCAAGCTGATCACATTCCAAGCAAACACATACTGAACCTGCAAACGGGCTTCCGGCATCAACTGTCTGCTGGAGGATTTCCGGTATTTTACGGAGATAACGGACCCGAGGTCGCCCTGATTCGAGTCAAACGTCGATTCGGTGCCACCTGGGAAATCGCCAAGGGGAAGCTGGAGGATGGCGAGTACCCGGTGCAGTGTGCAAAACGTGAGCTACAGGAAGAGATGGGCGCCCATATGAATCTTGAAGTTGAGTCCGACTTCGGGTTTGTTCGGTTCGGGTTTCTCACACCAGAGGGTTATCCGCGACTCAAAACTTTATACGTTTACCAATTTCGTACAGACACTCGAATTGAAAGCTTCAACCCCGCCCAGGGTGAATCCATCGTGGATGTCGGCTGGTTTACTCCGAAACAGGTGGACCGGATGGTGTCCCATCGCTCGCTCCGACCACTGGTTCGACGGTTGGTGCAGAACTTGGAGCAGTAAATACAGGTCCGCGCCAAAGATCCGGCCCCGCTGGCTCCCAATCGCCTTGTAGAGGATGGTCGGGTACAATTTCTGGCCGCTCCTCTGCGCCATCGTAAAGTATTGTAAATACGTGGTCTCCTGGGATGGTTCCCATAGACGGGCGGGGTTGACTATATGTGTACAGACGGCGGCCCCGCACGAGACGTGGCTGCCCCATGAGATCAGGCCGTACGCCAGTGGAAAGGCTTGGCATAGGCTGGAACGGTGACATTCTCCATATGGTTGGACTGAAGTGCCGCCGATCGTCGTCCGGCTTTCCGGGACCCCGGATTAAAACGATGGCATCACCTGGAAGGCTCAAGTTGAACACGACATCGATCGCTCGTTCGTTCTGCTGGTCTGCCTGGATGTTCATGATGCGAGAAAAGTCGCCGACCTCAAACCAAACAAAACGAGAAATGGCGACCAATGTAACCATAGAGGTCAGTCCGGTTCGATACCGAGCGGATGCGGAAATGAGAACGGCTGCGGGAATGCCCAACATCAAAGCATACGGAAACTGATGGGGTGCTGCGATGTGTAGCCCCACCATGCCAAACCAAAAACACAACATGCCTATCCAAACACATGCAGCGTCTTTGGCGCGTGCGAAACCCAGGATGAGAACGGGAAGCAAAATTACATAGGCCAGCGAGAATCGGCTGAGTGAATCAGAAATTGAAGCTTCAAGCAACAATGGTGGCTGAATGTGCGTGCCAACATCAGTGGCCAATTGCCATGCTTTAAGGGCGAGGGGAGATGCACCAAGAAAAATACCACCCAAAGCAATGGCGCGCTGTTTATGCATGACCGAGATGAAGAGGACGCAGACACCTGCCAAGATATGGGTCCACATGGCAATGATTCCCGCCACAATCATCCACCGGAGTCGATTCTGTTGTAGGCCCCACCAAGCGATCGACACCAGCAAGACACTCAAAGGATAGTTGTTGACCTCTGCGGCATAGTGCAACTGTACAGGGTCGGTGGCGAGCAGTAGCGGTGGTAACCATTGACCCGGGTGGGCCTTCATCAGGAATACAACCGCACATGCACTACACAAGGCGCTAAATACGAGCCAGGTGAATGGTGCCGGCCAGAGCGTGGACCCTAGTGCATGTAGGATTGGGTACAGTGGGGGATGCAGACCGGCCCATGTTTGGAGAGCTGTCGCCCAATCGCCCGCCTGGATCAACTCAAATGTTTCGAGGTTGTAGGCCGAATAGTGTAAAGCCCATTCTTCCCATCGGCAGACCGCACGAATCAGTCTAGAAGACACCGCCAGTACCACAATGGCAATGGCAGTAGTTCGATTCATGTTTACCTCGGCTTTGGCTCGACGTAGATGCTACCGCCCGCGGCCCTGAATTCCTCAGATTTGTCTCGAAGATCTTGCGCAAGCGTTGATGGCGATGCCTTATCGTCCACCATATCCCGAATCTGTTGTGTGATGGCCATGGAGCAAAACCGGGGACCGCACATAGAGCAGAAGTGTGCGGTCTTTGCGGCTTGAGCGGGCAATGTCTGGTCGTGGTAGTCGCGGGCCGTTTGTGGGGCTAAGGCAAGATTGAATTGGTCCTCCCAGCGAAATTCAAACCGCGCCCGAGACAGTGCGTCATCTCGATCCTGCGCGCCCGGGTGGCCCTTGGCCACATTGGCTGCATGGGCCGCGATCTTGTATGCCATAAGGCCCTGTTTGACGTCTTCCTTGTTGGGCAGACCCAGGTGTTCTTTGGGTGTGACATAACAAAGCATTGCGCAACCTTGGCTGCCGATAACCGCAGCTCCGATGGCACTCGCGATGTGGTCGTAGCCAGGGGAAATATCAATGACGAGCGGCCCCAGAGTGTAGAAAGGCGCCTCCTGACAAATTCGCAACTGCTTCTCCATGTTTTCATCAATCTTATGGAGGGGCACATGACCTGGTCCTTCAATCATGACCTGGCAATCTCTTTCCCAAGCGTGGTGGGTTAATTCTCCGAGGGTTTCAAGTTCTGCGAATTGAGCCTCGTCGTTTGCATCGGCGAGACAGCCCGGGCGAAGGCCGTCACCAAGCGAAAAGCTGACGTCATACTTTCTGAGCAGGTCACAAATGCGGTCGAATTCCGTGTAGAGGAAATTTTCCTTGTGGTGGGACAGGCACCATTTGGCCATAATGGAACCACCGCGCGAAACGATTCCAGTGGTGCGTTTGGCCGTCATTGGAATGTACGGTAGGCGGACACCCGAATGAATCGTAAAATAGTCCACGCCCTGTTCGGCCTGTTCCGCAAGCACATCCAAGAAAAGTTCAATATCGAGCTTTTCGGGCCGCCCATTGACCCGTTCAAGGGCCTCATAAATCGGTACGGTTCCCACAGGAACAGGACAGTTTCTGATAATCCATTCCCGGGTTTCCTTGATTCTTTCCCCAGTCGATAGATCCATCAGTGTGTCGGCACCCCAGCGGACAGACCATCTCATTTTTTCAACTTCGTCGTCGATGGAACTATGTACAGCAGAGTTACCGATGTTGGCGTTGACTTTGCATAGAAACTTGCGACCAATAATCATTGGCTCTAGCTCCAAATGCCGTTTGTTGGCCGGAATAATTGCTCGACCTGAAGCGATTTCTGTACGGACAAACTCCGGATCAACATTTTCCCGAATTGCTACGAACCGCATTTCAGGTGTGATGATGTTTTTTCGAGCGTAATGAAGTTGCGTGAAGCACTGATCGCCGCGGGCCTCCCGTTCCGCAATCCATTCTTTTCGTCGCTTTGGTAGACCGGTTTGAACATCACAACCCTGGGGCCCCTCAGTGTCGTACAGTTCGAGACGTTCACCGTTGCTTAAGGACACTTCCACAAAAGGAACCTTCAAGTCACTTTTTGTGATGCGGCAACGGGTTGATGTTTTCGTGGTCATGGCATTCCTCCGCCGGCATAAACCGGATCAGGTTCAAGCGGTGTATTCTCAGGCCTTGTGGCCACCCGCTGCGTTTTGGTTGTGTCATATTCACCCAGTGGGTGTGCTTCAGTCCTTACTCTCTGTTGCGTGTGGGCGCGAGTCTATGACTCGACCGTGACGGTCGTATAGCGTGGCTCGGTCACGACGGTTGTTCCATATTGGGCTTTCGCTTCCAAGATATACTGACAATTGCTTGGCTGGGTCCGTTTGGTTTGTGCCCCTACCCGAATGAATCTTAAATGTGTGGCCCGATGGAATCAGCATGGGAGGAAGCATCCAGGATTGTCCAGATTGTTCGGTAATCCGAAAGCCATCGATGTCGATTGCCCGGTCGGCAACATTGCAGACTCGAAGATATTCGCCATTGATGTTTTCACGATCATCGCCGGGTGCATTGGCATGAAAACTGGTGATGTGAAGCACACCTTTGTATCTGTCGCTACTCCAGATGCCTCGACCGGCTTTACGGGCCTTGTTTTGGGCCTCAATTCTTGCTGTATGGTCATCGTTGTCAGGGGGAATGATAAACAGATGGGCGAGACCTTGTTCGATAAGTGATGTTGAGAGGTCTTTTCCATCGACACTGATCGCTGCGATCAGACGGCCGTATCCGTCACGCTTTACGGGTCCCAAATCCAAATCGACCTCTTTGCCCATGATCAGTACTTTCGCAGCCTCGCGCGCTTCGATGCCGTAGTCTTCCAATGGACGCAGTTCCGGTGTATTGACCCAACGTAAACGAATCTTGTCTCCAGATTCAAGGGTCATGGTGTCGCCGTCATACACGTTGACGATGCGCCCCTTTGTCGGCGCGACGGTGTCTTGTGCGTGGACGGTACCCGTGGGCAGGAACAAGCAGAAAAGTAGTGTCGTTATCATGGACCTTGGGTAACCCGGCCCAACGGTCACTGTTCGGGTACTTGACCTAAGCGCAGCGCTTGGGTGAAAAGATAGACATCGTCGGGCGAGTGCAGGGCAGCCTTGACGGCCATTGAATGGGCAGCGGCAATGTCGCCTTGCGCCTCAAGAACGACTGCCATGGTGTCCATAAATTCTGGCCGATGGGGTTCAGAGGCGAGCGCTCCCTCAATAAGCTTGCGGGCTTCAGACAGTTCTTGGACTCCCATTGCTTGGTACCATGCAACACAGTTACTTTTGCTTACGGGGGCAGGCGCTCGCTCACAGTCCCTTTGCAGGCCGCGCTTCATGAGGTCCTCACTTCTCTTCTGGTCTCCCAAGATATTCCAAGCGGCAGATAGAAAGTCCAATGGTTCATCACCGGGATGGAGTCGTTCCTGAGCCTGATTCAAGTCGTATGCGATAAGCGCTTCGCGCGTCTGTTCCCTGGAAATCGTAGTGTAGAGCCATTGCGGATAACCAAAGCTGGGGTTCAAACGCAGGATGCGGCGGAAGTGTGTCAGAGCGCCATCCACATCACCATCAACCAAGGACACGAAGCCGCGCCGCAACAGGTGAGCATCCGGGTTTTGGCTAAGGTGCACGACCTCGGCGAGTGCAACTCTGGCTTCCGCCGTGCGACCCGCAGCCAACAGGGAGTCTGCCCTTGCAAGCCATGCGCTTGCTGCGTCCGGCGCGAGCTGTATTGCCAGCTCCGATTGGGTCAAACTTTGTTCATTCTCGCCGCTGAGCCATAGGCTATTCACCCAGGCGATAATTTCTCCGTGATCAACAAGGTCTCGGATCGTGATGGTTGACAGCAATTCGTGGGCGGACAACAAGTCACCCGAAGCTCTGCGTGAACGGGCCAGAAGTACCACTGCGTCAGGATGTTGGTCAGGTTGTTTTGCCAGTTGTTCCAATCTTCGTAATGCCTCATCAACCCGATCCAGCATGAGTAGGAGCCGGATTCGTGTCATTGGGTCATGCTCTTTGCGGTGGCTCTTCAGGTACCAATCAACAACGTCATTTACGGGCTGCACATTCGTTGACTCGTCCAGCGCAAAACGTTTGGATGGGTAGTCAATGATGACCTTGTGGTCCTTCAAAGCCCGGTACCCAAGGAGTCCGGGCATCCCGGCGGCGTGGCGCCGATTTGGAGTGGAGTAATCAATCCAAATGGCGGGCTGGGCTTGCTCTATGATCTTGCCGCCAACCGGAAACCGTACAATCGGCACCCTTCGTGTTGTTCGCAACAAGCCATTGAGGGGCAGGGATGTGTTTGTCCCAATCCCTGCCAGAGGTTCAACCCCTTCGGTAGCCACTGTACCCAGCGCACCATTGGTCCCGCCAAACAGAAGCAAGCCTCGTGCCCCCGTGTCGATCTCGAGCAGTGCCGGCTGCTCCACGGTGCGGCCACTTTCCGAACGGGCTGTCAGTGTCGTCCGAGTCAGGGCGTGCTGGCCATTAAAGAAAAGGGGCACGGCGTGTTCGGGAAGAACGATTGTATTGGGGCGCGCCAATTGAATGGTGTTTCCAGGATAGTCTATGGCCACCTGAAATCGGCCCAGAACGTCATTGCCGATGATTCCTGCGAGTGGAACTGACCCAACGTCGTCTGGAACACCTTGAACCCCCACCGCTACGGGTAAATTATTGATGCTGTACGGTCCAATCCTGAGGCGTTCAACATTGGCGCTGTACCACGGACTTGAACCACCGATACCGACCAATTCTCCTGGCTTGCGCACGCTCACGAGGCCAAGTTCGTCTGCTATACCTTGATTTAGAACCGTGAGGCTCGACCCAGTATCCACAAGAAAGAGATATCGATCGTCCCCATTAACGGTGGCCTCTATAAAGATTTTTGTGTCCGTAAAACGACTCCGGTACAGCGGCAGAGTGGCACTGTCGGGTCCACGGAAGCCCGGAGTTGGACTTTTGTGCGCAAGCTTACAGGCTGGTGTAAGTAAGGTGAGTACAACAATGAGAAACAAAGCCTTCATCGAAACACCATACACGGTTTAGTTGAAACTTTGATGGGAATCCCCAAAGGTGAATCACACCGTTCCATAAGACGCCGGTTTATCCAAGTAAAAAAGCCACCTCTCGCATTGCGAAAGGTGGCTTTTTTTGGGCCGCAGTCCGATATCTATCGGACTGAGCCGCGTGGATTAGACGCGCTCGACGCCAATCTTCTTCACGTTGGATTTCCACACCTTGTCACCGAGCCATGATGGTCCGTTTGCAGGTGCAGCAACTTGCTCACGCCAGCCTTCGAAGTTGTGGACACGGTTTGTACCGCGCTCACGAAGGGAGATGGTTTTGTGACCGCGGGATGCCGCCTTAAGAGCAGCGCCACGGGGTTGGCGGGAAGCGAAAACGATGTTGGAGTCGTTGCCGCCTTCTTGGAGTACGAAATACTTCTTGTCAGCCATTGTATTTTTTTCCTGTCTGGACCGAACAGTAGTCGATTTGAGTTGGTCCAAGCTCAAATCGTGGTTGGAGTGAGGAGTAATCGGCGGTATTCGCCGTGCTTCCTACACCTTTCGCTTAATTGAGTTCGCGATGCCCGCAACATGAATTGCAGAGACGTACAGCGTTTTGAGGTAATTACGCCTATGGGAAAACCATACAAAATCACCTAAGGTGTTGAATTTGCACAGTAATATTTAATGGGAAGAAGGGTCGAAAAAAATTCAAAAAAGGCCAATAATGAGGTACATCGCGCCGATTCACCCATAGTTATCAATAGGGTTGCCTTCCAAAACCCCTCATTTTTTACTGTGAATCCAGTGGAATTAGCTGAATTGGTGTCCCAGATACCACAACTTGAGCACCGTCATCGTGGTTTGCAACGGCGATATGGGTGGTTTGAGTCGCTCTTCCGAGCAGCGTTCGTTTCCAACCCAAATCTGCTTGCTCTAGCAAATAGACGCTGGAACTTCCCAATACAACGAGTCGTGTGGGATTGGTGGAAGGCGATCCATTTACCGGCACAATTTGCGAAATTGTGAATCCGTCTGGAAGTTCTGTGATCAGTCGCTCGTCGGAAAAGTCTGGACCGAGCAACAGTCGGAGTGTGGGTTCAGCCCGTGTTCCGTATTGATAGTGCCATCCGTCACCAACCAAGAGGTCAGTGTGACCATCAAAGTCAATGTCATGCCCAACAAGAGTGCGGACACCGCGTTTCGATGAAAGCTGTTTGGATGTTCCTGTCGAGTCAACAATAAACAAACCCCCATCGGATCGGGGTTCGTCTCCATACAGGCGACCAATCACGGTATCCGCCTGATCGACGCGAAGTTGCTTCAGTCCCATGAGCGCTTGAGTCGCTGGAGCGAATGTTCCATTGGATAAGAAGCCGCCTCGAGCGGTCTTGTCTGGATCCATGACAGTAATGAATACCCCTTCGGAACCAACGTCAATGTCCGAGATGCGATGCAACTTGGACTCGGTTTCGAATATTGACTGCAAGCCGCTGTTGTCCAGCTTGTAAACCTTCGGCCGTGTGTTGGGGCTCGTTCTGGAACGCCCGGTCACTATATATAGTGTCTCGGGTCCGCCAGATTTTAGTCTTTGCACGGCCGAAGCAACAACAGTTCCTTCAATGCCTTCGTGTTGATCTGCCCACGTTAGGGTTCCCTGGTTTAGCGTGACAAGCTCATCCGTGAGATCACCGTTCAAATCGACGGCGAACACCTGCTCCGCATTTTGCGTTGGCAAACGCAAAGGAATCGACCCAAGTTCAGCATGGCTACAGGCAAAGAAGATGGCGAAAACAAAAGGCACAAATGGCTCTACCATGTACCTTCAGTTGTGGCCCAAGCATCACCGTCCTTTACGCTCAGAATGTACCCACCATCGGTAAGTCTTAGGTGATCGATCTCTTGCGCAGTGATGGGCGTGCATTCAGTCGANGTGGGTGAAAATCCCTCGATACGAATGCTGCAAACAAAAGGCACCCCACCAGTGCTTCGCGCCCAAGCGAGGCGATTACCGAACCATTGCGCGGATATGTGAGGAAGCACTGTGCCGGTATCGTCCACAAAGACGGGCTCCGACCATTCAGAATGCGAAGCATTCGATACAACCAACCCTAAATTGGTACCGCCATCTGAAGGATATACAGAAAAGCCCAATGCGACAGTGGAGCCGATCTTTGCCAAGGCAGGCCTATCTACACGATCCACAAGAGCCCAACCTGCCCATGCATCCTCCGGGGCTGGCAAGAGTACACCTTCAATAAAATGGTCCGATGTGTATGAGCGCCACAAGGGCGTCCATTCGGGAACGNCATCATCCTCCCATCCAATCTCCGCGATGACGATATGTCGCCTGTGTCGCGCCCTTGCCTTTAGACCCACCGGTGTCCCTGCGGCAGGGCTTCCAGTATCGCCTGATGTCAGTGCGTCGATTGCGTCGCTGGTGACATACGACGCCCATACACCGCCCTCTGTTTGCAGCAGTTGTGGATGTGTAGGGTACAGGACGGATTCTTCACCAAACTCGGCCCCTCGCCACCCCGTTTCGGCTGTCCAGCGTGCGATTCGCACAGCTTGTGATGCGGCTTCCCAGTTGCCCGTCATATTATCAATTAGTGCAACCCAAATTCGCCCGTCAGTATCGATAGAAATGCTCGGGCGACTGAATGGCCATACGATGTCGATTGGACCATCTAAAGGCTGCCAGGGGGCATCTGAGGCGGCTTGATGCTCACATTGCAGTCGCCATGGCCAATTCCCAATCTCCTCGTCGCTTAGATGCAGTTCTCGCCAGCAATGTACAGAACGTTCACCCGCGGAAGCAGCGATTGGAGCTTCCGCGCGATTGGCCGATGGATCAGACACCTGGATGCCGTCCCGCTGAACCGTTGCCCCTTGACCCGTTTGAGACTGTGAAAGCCGGAACGCCCCAACGGAAAGCGCTTCAACTTCATCAACATCCCCTGTGGTCGTTGGTTCCGTCAGGACCGCTTGAATCAGATTGCCATGAGCATAGGGGAGGCGTTCGCCCAAGAGGTGGGCAAGGGTGACGCCAAGATCGGTAAGATCCACCGGGTTGTCCAGGACTGCGCCTTCTTGAATACCGGGACCTACAAGGAATAAGGGAATTTGTCGGCACCCAGCACATTGATCACCGTGGTGGCGATGGTCGTTTTCCGTACCCCAGCGATGGCGCCCGTGATCTGCAACCAGCACCAACACTGTGTTTCCGGAATACCGCTCGTGGGATTGGAGCCAATTCCAAAATGCAACAATCGGCCCATCCAAGACCTGCACACGCTCAGCGTAGGCCGCTCGGTTGGTGTTGTAATGGGCNGTTCGGTCCACATTGTGGAGATTGACCACCGACAAATGTGTGTCGTGCGCGGCCAGGTGCGCCTTTAGGGCATTGATGACGTCNATATCGTTGCCTGCAGGTTGTCCTGGAACATCGGGGTTCTCGACGAAGCCATAGCTGGCGCCTTGGCCCCATTCGGGATTGGCGCTATCGAGGTGACCTTCCAGGTGAACGGTATTGCCCATCAACAGCACACCCTCTTTGGGGAGACTCCTCGATTTTCTAAGTACTTCAAATAGCGTTGGATAATCTGGTCGCAATTTTCCAGGACCCAAATCATTGCGCATATTTGGAAGGGGTGTGTGTCGCCCGGTCAAAAGTGCGGCATGACCTTCGGCGGTGATTGTGACGCCCGTATTCATGGCGGCGGTCATCAAGCTGCCTTGAGGCAGCAATTCGCTGCGGATGGTTGGGAGAAAACTCGTTGATGGGGTTCCCGTTACAGATGAGACTCCATCTCCGAACGACTCATCAATCCGGGCGCCATCCAACACCAGGACCACAACATGGCCCACGCCGCGGATTGATTCGGGTGGAGCAGTATCTGGGGCCTGCGTGGGGCCGCTATCATTGATTGGAGGTCCGGAATCAACGGTGGCTGTCGTGTCGCTTTCCGCAGCAGGACGCGCGGGTGTTTTGTCGATATTCAATCGACATGCCGAGAGCGCAAACAGGACAAAAAGGAGACGCATGAGTCTAACGTAGCTCCCCAACCCAAAAACCGGCAAGGGTGGTCCTTACAAAGTTGTATGTGGATCCCAAATTATGGACTGTTGGCCGTTTGGGGCCAAACACGATCTGTGCTGACGAAGCCCATCTGCATGTTCATAAAAGATGGCCCGATCATGTCGAACGCCGATACACTCAACTCGAGTGTTTTTTAAGGGAACGAGATGGCGCTGAAAACTTCCGACAATGATGACGATCTTTTTCGCCAGCTTGTGGAAAAGGAGTCGTCCAAGCCTGTTGACACCGTAGTGTGGGAAATCCTTTGGTACCGAGTCAGTCAGGCGACGCTCGATGAGGTCAGGGAAGTTCTGAAGTTCGACTTAAGCCTTGGCAGAGGCCCGAGATATACCATCCAAAATGAATGTTCGGCTTTACGGAACTTCTTGGCCAGCGAACACGAACCGGACCAACTGATGCGGATGGTGGCCTATGAGGCCAATACGGTCCTTGAAGAGAATACCGACTTGGAAGCTCGGCGCTTTCTGCAGTCACTACTGGGCGTCTACGATGATGTATTGACCGATCACTTGGACGAATAAAGCTGATGGCCCTGAAGAATGTGGTTGGCTGACGATCAACCACGGGCCTACCCGATATGGTGAGGTTCCATGCCTGCCAGCGCCGGACTGTTGGCACCATGATAGGCAGCCATTATGCAACGCATGTGAGTCCATGAGTTGTGACGATTTGGAGTTGAAATGTTTCATCGAATCCTGATTGCTAATCGCGGTGAGGTGGCTGCTCGAGTACATCAGACATGCATTGCAATGGGTATCGTTCCGGTCTTGATAACCACCGATGCGGACGCAAATCTAGGAATGCTGAAGGATGCCACCGACGTCGCCCACATCGGGGGCGCACGGTCGTACTTGGATTTGGATGCGGTTTTGCAAGCGGGTACTGAAAACACCTGTACGGCTGTACATCCAGGTTGGGGGTTTCTCTCGGAAAATCCAACATTCGCGGCGCGTTGCGAATCGGAAGGCATGACATTCATTGGACCCCGCTCATCCACCATGAGATTGATGGCCGACAAAGCCATCGCTCGAGAGACCATGGCCAGTTTGGGGCTGCCCACCATTCCGGGAAGCGACGGTTTGGTCCGCTCCATTGACGAGGCACGTTCCGAGGCATCGCGCATCGGCTACCCCGTATTGCTCAAGGCCGTTTCTGGGGGAGGCGGAAGAGGAATGCGGATCGTGCGATCCGAGGACCTTATCAATCAGGCATTCGAAGAAGCCAGTGCGGAAGCACTGGGCGCATTTGGCGACGATCGCCTTTACTTGGAAAAATTGATTGAAAACGGACGGCACATCGAATTTCAAGTTGTCGGTGACGGAAAACGGGTTCAGGTCCTTGGTGAGCGGGAATGCTCAATTCAAAGGCGGCATCAAAAATTATTGGAAGAAACACCAAGCCCGGGGCTTGCTGGCGAACAGGGAGCAGCCACTCGCCGAGCCACCGCCGAAAAAGTTCGAAAAGCCTGTGAAGCCCTTGGGTACAGGGGGGCCGGCACCATCGAAATGCTACTCGATGATCAAGGCAATCTATACTTCATGGAGATGAACACGCGGCTTCAGGTGGAACATACGGTGACCGAAGAGGTGACGGGTGTAGACTTGGTTGAAGCGCAAATTCGTGTAGCCGCCAATGAACATTTGGGTGATCTGCAACAACCCACCGGTTGTGCGATTCAGTGTCGAATCAATGCGGAGGACGTGTCGGCAAACTTTCGGCCTTGCCCTGGCGAGATTTCTAAGTTCGACCTCCCGGCAGGCGAGGGGATTCGGGTGGATACCCATCTACGCGTCGGTGATTCCATCTCACCCCATTATGACTCGATGATTGCCAAGGTCATCGCTTCGGGTCCGACTCGAGAAATCGCGAT
>PALY01000040.1 GCA_002707085.1 Deltaproteobacteria bacterium | reverse complement strand
GCGCTCCTTGCGGTGGGCTGGCTACACCTGAGAGCCCTGTTCAACCCAACGTCCGAAGGCATCATCATGGTGGCCTTAGGCGCACTGATGTGCCGGGGCCTCATGCCCAGACGATACCGTCCACTGATTGCGCCTTTCGCCATCAGCATTCTGTGGATCTGGTTGGATAAGGTTGGAGAGTATGCTCCCCACCTCGCTGGACTGGGTTTTGATGGCAGTTGGGGCCTTGATGGACGATGGTTCCTACACCTCCCCATGTTGTTTATCGGCGCATTGGTGGGGTTGTGTTTGCCCAACGAAGGCGCTGGCAAGCGAGTCGGTTTTTGGGCGATGGCGGCCGGCATTTATGTGGGGCCTCTACTCACTGGACGCAACGATCTTCTGTGGCTCTCCGCATCAGTAGCCGCATTCATGATTCTTTTGTCATCCAGAGCAAGCCAACAGATACTCGGAGCCGGACTATTGGTCGCCAATCTGATTCTTAGCACTTGGATGACGGGGCCTCGTCTGGAACGACTGCAATACGGAGTCTGGAGCCACGCCAGGAGCGTTCGAACGCTCAATCAATGGGATACTGCACCCTCTGGACTCGACAACATAGTGCGAGCCTTTACGCCTGCCGGAACCATAAGTATCTGGACCGACAAGGAAGCAACCGGCACCCACGCCGTCACCCTGGATGGCGACACCATGCGCACCGACAACCGCGCTGCTGGGGCCGAAGAATTGGCTGGACACTTGGCCGTCTTGCTTGCGCCCAATGAAGAGGCTGTTCTCGTCCTTGGGGACAACTTGGGTCACGCCCTACGGGGCCTTGATGCCCACCCCACAAGACTTACCCAAGTCGCTGTGCCCTACCCCATTGCAATACAAACCATCGCAAAGGTCGACAAGGTTCGACACCGATTGTGGCTCTCGCCGCAAAACCAACTCTTTGGCGAACACCCAGCCCACCTTCTGCACAGAACGACAAACGTATCGACTGTACTTGAAATCTCTGGGGCGCCTTGGAATGACAGCCACAATACAAGCATCGATCAGCGTCACATTGAATCCATACGACGCCGAATGAAAACGGACGGTATGTACATCCTGGTGGCCCATCTAAAATGGTGGCCTGAAGGAAGTGTCGCTGAACTCGCTGCAACCATCAACGATTCATTCCCTCATGTCCAATTATGGCTTCCCCCAGAAGGGGCCGACAGCATCATCTTCGTCGCTACAGAAAGCAGACCAGACTTTTCGTCCTTTGCCGACCGCTTCGCACTTGCACGAACATCCCTGGATGAACTTGGCTTCCCCACTGCACACTCACTGGCTGGGAGTGCAGCCATCAATCAACAAGAAATGTCCCAATGGACGCGCAGACAAGACGCTTTCCCAAAGGCCAATCACCTGCCAGCCACCCTATTCCAACAACCCGTACTTCACTTGGGCGCGCTGCCAACGCTCATGGAACAATCTGAAACGAGCTTTGCTGGGGAACCCACCGACTTATCGGCCATCAATGAAGTCAGAAAAGCACGCGAACTGCTTCTTACGATGCTCCGAGATGCCTCCAAGGGGAAAATCGAAGGCGCTTTCGCAGCCGCAAGAACGCTTGCTGGCGATCACGGTGCCATCGGCAGAAACGCTCTACAATCGCTGATCGAGCCCCACCTAAGAGACGGCCGCACCGCCATGAACCGAGCTCGCCCCAAACGGCCGGACGATCCGTTGTGGGACGATGCCCTCCGGTATGCGACAACAGCAAAGATGTTGGCGCCGAAAAACAAGCACCCGCATACGCTGCTCGGAGATATTGCACTCACCCGAGGACTGATACCGAAAGCCCTGGAACATTACCAAGATGCGCTGGTCATCGACGCTACGCACGTGCCGGCCTTGGAGGGAATTGCGCGATGCGCACGACTTCAAGGCGACCTCGTCAAGGCAGAACAAGCCCTGCGCGACAACACCAGACACGCCCCTAGAAATTGGCAAACCTGGCACAACCTTGGCGTCTTTTTATTAGAGCAAGGAGAACTTAAAAAGGCACTGGATGCAATAGAAGTAGCGGTGGGTTTGGCTCCCAATGAACTCGCAGAGCCACGCCTTGTTCTGGCACAAGCGCTGCTGACAGCGGACCAGCCGGGTGCAGCCCTTCTCCGCGCACAGCAATGTACACAAATCGCNCCGGAAAACGGCCTAAGCTGGTTTCTTCGTGGCCGAGCCCACTTCGCCCTCAATCGACTCGATGAAGCAGAAGACGACTTCCGGAAAGCCGTTCTGACGGATGCAGACCTTCTGGAAGCCCGAGGAGGAATCGGTCAGATCCGCGCCATACTTGGGGACTACGATGCGGCAATAAAAGCTTTTAAGGACGTGTTGGAACGAGATCCGGACAACCAAGCCGCAAGGGAAAATCTACGGCGACTCAAAGAGCTTGCACCCAGCGCTCCACAGGAAGCACCATGAGGCCCCGAACTCGACGGCGCCTGCTGATGAGCATCATGGTCAGCCTCGGCCTACTATTGATGGCTGAAGCCGCTGTAAGTGTCTTCGGAAAACGAACACTCCTTCACTGGCAAGCCCCGGTTTCGCGCACCCATACAGGAGCACCCTACCTACCGGGAAATCCATACTTACTTTGGGAAATGAGTCCAGGTACCCGTACTGAACTTGGCGCAAAGGTTGAAGTCAATACGATGGGATTAAGGGGGCCTGAAATCTCCAAAGGCAAGCCGCCTGGAATCCGCAGGGTACTGGTTGTTGGCGACTCCTCTGTATATGGCCATGGTGTCCACCAAAACGAAGTCTTCTCTCACCTCTTGAACGAATCACTGGGTCCATCTGTTGAAGTCATCAATGGCGGAATCCCTGGATACTCCACATTTCAAACACTGAATCTGTTGGAACTTAGGGGTTGGAACTTAGCGCCAGACCTACTGATCATTGCGAACCTGTGGTCCGACAACAACTTCGATAGCTTTGTGGACAAGGACCTGATCTCCAAGCGATCCGCCTTTGAGTCCAGTTGGGCTGCACCAGCATCCACACTTTTACAGAAGAGCGCACTTTATCGATGGCTTGACTGGAAAATTAGACTCGCCCCAAGAGCTGAAGAGGTCAAAAAGGTAGGCTGGATGCTGGGCAGAGGCAGTGCGGGTGGCCATCGGCGCGTTGAAATCAATGACTACGCTGAAAACCTTCACACCATGGTTCGACTGGCTCGCTCCCAAGGCTCGGATGTCTTGTTTCTGGCGCTGGCCAATACTGTCGACCTCGGCGTCGAAACGGAAGGGGCGCACGCATGGCCACTGTACCGTGAAGTCATGGAACACATAGCCCTTCAAGTCGGCGCACCCTTTGTGTCAATCAAACCTGTTTTGGAAGCATCTGACACACCCGTTTCCGATCTGTTCATCGACGAAATGCACCCAAGCCCCAAAGGCCACGCCATCATCGCAAGAACACTGGAAAACAGACTGGAAGGCTGGATAAATGGTGTCGCCTTCAACCACATAGACAAGGAAGTCATCACCAAGACCTGGGACGACCCCTTTGCTCGGGGCGAGGCCCCGCCCACTGGTGCAGGTTCCGCTGCGCTGGTAACGGTCTCGGGGTCAGTGATTGGTGCACCATCCGGGATCCCTGTTCAGATCGACCTGATTGATCTCGATGAAAGCAACTCCGGCAATGGCAACCCCATGGTGGGTTCCGCTCGATTCGATCATGTGGACACATTTGAGATGCCCGGCCCTCGAAAAGGGCGTTTTGCGATCCGACTTTACCTCGACAAGGAAGGAGACGGCCCATCCGATGGTGACACGGCCTACGACTTTAGCGACACGCCCATCACCGCCACAGGCTCTTCAATTACTGGAATCATTATCAACCTCCAAACAGAGTCAGTAGAGCTTCGTTAAGCCAGCGCCCACCAATCGACCCCCTCCATCCAATCGGGGCGCATTGATTCAATTTCATTCCGGATGATCTCTCGAGCCCCTCGGGCGCCCACTGCCACCAACAACAGATCTATATCCAATTCCGGCAACACGGAGGTCCCATACACGGGCACCCCTTGCCTCTCTGTTCGATGGTGAATGTCCAACACAGCAGGAACGGTATGACCCTGCGCCAACAACCATCTCAGCCAGCGTCGGCCGGTTTTACCTGCACCCCACAACGCAACTCTTTTGGGCTGACTCAAAGGTCCAGCACTGAGCCATTCCTGCTTGACCCGAGCGAATGCTTCGGGTGAATAGCGAGGGTCTGTGCGAGTCAATCTATCTGGACGATCACGCAGTTGTACCACTTCATGGCTTACGGTCGACAAACGATGCCCTGCGGTCACAAGGCGTAGCCATAAATCGTAATCTTCCGGCAGATCACCGGACCGATATCCACCAACTTCATCTACGGCTGATGCGCGCATCAAGGCCGCAGGGTGAAACAGAGGGCTTTCCACCAACAGTTGAGCATGAAGGTCTGTGAGGCCATTCACCCACGCCACATACCGGCGCATGCCTTCCGGCACGGGACCATCATCTCGAACCATCCGAGCCGCACCACCAACTACGGCCACATCGAGATGCGCTTCAAGAAGCTGTTTTTGTGCAGCAATTCGTCCTGGCAATGCAATGTCGTCAGCATCCAAACGCGCAATATACGGGTTTCNGCAAACTGCACGCCCCCGCTCTAAGGCTGCAGCAATCCCCAAAGGTTTCTGGCGAATCAGACAAACCCGACCATCTTCCAAACTCCTGGCTTGCGGCTCATGAACGCTGCCATCATCGACAACAACAACCTCATCGGATGGACCACACTCAGCCAATGCAGACGCAATTGACGCCTCCAACCAACGGTCACCATCCCTGACCGGGATCAGCCAAGAAACAGACACAGAAGGTTAGTTCTTAAACGTCTTACGCAGCGAGTTTGAAATCATTCCCAAATCATCCCTTACGTCTTTTGCTCGCCCAGGCATCCGAGTAATCACCTGAACATTCCTGGCGCTTGTTTTGGCAATTTTGGGCAGCTTGATCGCCATTGTGATCAGGCCACTGCCATCTTTTGCCATGACTTCCTGTTGAAGATTCCTTCTCAGGTTCTTTGTGTGCTTGACCATTTTTAGACTGGCCGAAGCGACCGTCTTCATATCGCGAATCGTCGCGGGCATGGTCTTCGTTAGTCGGTTGATGGCATCAACCCCGGCCTGAATGTCCGATGGAATGGCCTCTTTGGCCTTTAATGTAGGAACCCCGCGGACCATGACGACCTTTAGTTTGCCCTTTGCCTTGGACCTCAACTCCCTCAACCCATCGGCGTATGTAGCCTTCTTGCCCAATTTTAATGCTGAGCGAAGCGCTTTCTTGGATGCGCGAATGTTCTTCTCAGCACTCTTCAATTTCTTATTGGCTGTCCTCGCTTTCTTGAAGATTTTGTCCAGGGAATCAACACCGGTGAGTTCAATCTTGTTCTTTACTCTGGACTTCTTCTTGGCTTCAGCATCCGTACTCGCCATACCAAGCCCCAAAACGACCACGATGAACATCATGGATCGCACCCGGCGGACTGAATGAAAATCAAACATAGAAAAACTCCCCCTGTGTTCAGAATGCGCAGGGTACCAGACGCGCCACTTCGGGCAATATTCAAAACTCTCAGTTAAATGCCTCTCGATGCGAATTCTATTTGTCGATGATGACCCCCAACATGTGGATGTAGTCCAGCGGACAGTACGCGAAGCACTGGGAGCCGAGGTCGACGTTGTATCCTCCGTCGAGGACGCCGTTTCCGCCCTCCATACAGACCCCTATGACTTGGTCGTCACGGACATTTTCATCCCTCTGGGCGTCCAACCTCGTGATTCCATGGGGCCGCGTTCCAGAAAGTATGAAGACACAGTTCAACACTTAGGCGGCCTTGTATTGCTTGATGAACTCGACCGCGTGGTTCCGCAGCCAAAGGTACTGGCGCATACAGCATGTACCGATATGGCGCTTATTGAAATACTTGGCGAATGCGTCACAGCTAGAGTCCCGAAGCCAGCACCTGTCGATGTGCTTCTACGTGCAGTTATTGAGGCTCTGGACTTACCGGCTCCACAATAGCTGGTACCCCCCATACACCATTCCCATCCACATCCACCCATACTGGATTCGTGAAACCGACGGGGATGTGACCAAGTGCAACACGGGCGTATGTTGTTGACTCTTCTGGCTTCTCCTTTTTATCCAAGGGCCAACCAGCCTCAGCAATCACCCAACTGTCTGCAGTCAATGTCAATGGAACCGTCCATGTGCCACGTTCCATGGTCTGAACGTTTTTCACATCAGCCCGAAAGACCACTTCACCATTCACGATCAATCTCACTTCATCGACTGGAACCCAGGGAACTGCAATGACAGTTAGATCCGCATGCACCTGGGATTCGCCGTGTACCATTTGATGGCTTGGGCCGTACTGTTGGTCACCAATTCGGACTTTCAAGTCGACCAAGGGGCCAGTAGAAACACGAACATGTCCGGCCCCAATGGCTGAAAACAATCCAGCCTCTCCAGAACTGCCCACATGCACTAGATTTACTGGAAAACCAACACGTTCCAAATGTGCAGTGTGGCTATCAGAGTTGCCTGTACCTGTGATCTGTAGCCCCCGGTTCAGCAAGGCAAACCAGTCGGTTCGCACACCAAGCCACCCTGTTCGACTAAATCGATTCATGATCTCCAAAACATCAAAATCCAAAAAGCTTGCACTGCTTTGAGGATCGACGGCTCGAATGCGGTCATCCACCTGTTCTGAGATTGGTTTTGTCGGAACAAAATCCAGCTCCTCAAACAAGGCGTGAGCCCTTTTCTGGTGAGACTTGTGAGGCCTAAACTGAATTCCTCTGGGATGATTAATCTGAATCAACAGTGGCTCACCCGACGCCACCGGATGCGCTGCATGATGCCGACGCCAACGCGCCATCACTTCGGCCGGAGGCGACTCCCCTGGCTGTGGCGTTTTCACGCCCGCCTGCAAGGGAAACGCATTTGCATGCCCAATGCTTGACCCCACCGGGCCAAATCGAAATTCGGCACCAGAAATCGCAGTCACATCATCGGTAAGGTTCAACATATCAATGGCGGGTTGCGGGTCACGAATTCGATTGTGTTCGGTAATCACTGCCACATCCACGCCGGCCGAAGCAAGAGCGCGAAACCGATCAGTATCTGGAATAAACGCGTCCGAACTCATTGCTGTATGTACATGCAGATCTGCCGCCAGTTCGCCTGGGGTTTCAATCAGTCTGGGAACCGTAAACGTATGCTTCGTGGACTCATCAATGTCCAACTCCACAAAATCCACGCCATCACGAATTCCACCAGACGCGAGAAAGCGGTACCGGCCAGGACGCAGAAATTCCACCACACCATCTTTGGGCGCAAACATTCCTGACCGTGGCACGTCCCGGCTTGAGGGGTCGCCATTTAGGTCTTGCCTGTTGCCAATGCTTATTGGCTCCCCGTCGGTATTGAACACACCAATGCGGGCCAATCGAGGCTCCCCATGTTGATCTACGGCCTTGAACTCCACCCGACCTTTTCTTGGGTGAAATCGAAATTTCACCTCTACCTCGCCCCCCTGATCGTCCAGCTGTTTATTGTCGACAAAGCGAGGCTCTGTAGGCCGATGAAAGGTCACACCCAACCGATGAGGACCAGGTTCCAGATCCGCAGTGGGAACAGAGGCGATCATGTCGGTCCCTTTCCCTTCCCACCAGCGCCGACGCACCACGGTAGGAATCAACGGCAACGCCTGCCCATCTATCGATAGAGAAGCGGTATGAAAACGCATCTCATCGGGAAGTCGGACCAAAACCGGTATAAATCCCGACTGAATCACTGCCCCTTTTTCAGGGGAATGAACATCAATGGAATCAGTAGCGCCCGCCGTTCCAGACCATAGTGCGAACAATAAGAGGCCGTATAGAGGCCTATCCGGCACCTGTGTCACCACCATTGTCCACACCATCGTCGACATCAACCGGATCTGGCTGTGCAACCACTCGTAGGGTCTGCGTCACAGTGCGTTCAGAAAGGTCCGTTACTGTCATCGTCATAATGACGGAATTGTAGCCCAGAACCTCAGGTGGACGGGTAGCGGTCTCGGTCGCAAGCCCAGACACATCCAAGTAGCCATACATTCCCGGGTAGTATCCAGTGCATTCACCATCTTCGACAATGGCCACGCGATACCGATTATCGGAAACAAAAACACCGGATTCTTCATCATGAACAGTGAAATGCACTTCGATGATTGGGTCCATACTGTGGACACGAACACTGCCCAGCATGTGCCAACCACCCTGGGGTCCATGCACCATGACCACAGGTGTCCCCTCAGGCAATGTCTCAAAAGTGACTTCACCGGTCCCAATCTCCACCCGAGGATCCCGATCCATACAATCTACGGGACCTCCTGAGTCATCCGCATCTGCATCTGCATCGGCATCCGCGTCCGCATCCGCATCCGCGTCGGCATCCGCATCCGCATCCGCCAACAGGTTTGAGGGTCCAGTGTCCTTGGAGGACGTACAGCCAGATAGCAGGCCGATGAAGATGTAAAGAAAGGTTTTTCTCATGTTTGCCTACGAACGATACCCGCAACAAAAGCCATCCACGACAGCATCAGCGTACCATTCAAAGGAGAAACTGTACTACATCCTGATTTGCCTGCTTTGTCATCACTCGATCCACTGGAGTCGTCATCGCCAGGTGACGCGTCCGCGTCCGTATCTGCATCCGCATCCGCATCCGCGTCTGCATCTGCATCTGCATCCGTATCAGAGTCCGCATCGGCATCGGCATCGGCATCCGCATCCGCATCCGCGTCCGCGTCCGAGACATCGTCACAAGTACCGGGTTCATCAGGGGTAACTTCACCGCAAATGGGGAACCGGTCCTCAAACTCATGCGCATAAATGATGAAACGAATCTGTTCAGCTTCGCGAATTCCAGACTCATACAACATCAAGTCTTGGTCTACATCTTCAGGCTTGTACTGCATATGCAGTCGCGTAAAGTAGGTATCCCGCGCATCCCCAGTCCAGCCCAATTGAGCCACTTGCTCATCATTCGGAGGGTCACCGCTACACGGATCACAAGACCCTGTAGACCAGGCATATTCTTGAACCCATCCAGCCCCGCCAGACTCCACTCGAGCATCCTCAACCTGTGATGCCCAATACGTACCGAAATCAGCCCACTCATCCTCACGCCACATGCATTCGTCTTCAATAGTGAGTTCATCGTAGTTCGAAATGCTTACAGCACCGCTTTCATTCTCGGTCAACACATACAGATACAAATCCTGTTGACCATCAATGGGCGCATTCAACGTTCCCAAGCGAAGCGGGAGCGACAATACGTCAGAGTCGTATGAAAGCTGCAGCGGCTCAAGGTACCCAGCATCTTCTGGCACAGCGTCTAAGGTCACTTTCGCCGCAAAAAAGAACACACCCTCATCAATATATTCGCCCAGTAGTTCTTCAGCTGTAGAATCAAGCCCTGTGTACCCATTGTCATTTAGCCACACGATCAGGCCCGCTGACTCCAGCGCAGACAACACGACAATATCGTAAGCACCTACAACAAAAGAACTTTCCACTGTCACCCCAGTGGAAGAGTCGGAAGCACCGGCACCACCGCCGTCCTCCGTCGATGGGACATCCTCCGACGAGTCGTCATAGTAGAAATCGTCGCAACTGTAAGACACCAACCTGGGGGCAGAGTACAGATCGAGGACATCGAATAATGAAGCATCCACCGTTGTGACATCATCAGCGGTGAGAACCTCGGGCACTGGAACCACCAAGGCAAAATCTGCAAGGCTTGATGTCCCATACACGTTGTTGGCCATCGTTAGCGTCGTTCGTGTTCCCTGCCGGACCAGGGCCACCTGACTGGCAGAGTTGTACAGGTTGGAACCCGCCCCTCCAACATACGTGCCACAAAATGCCCACACGGGCGAAGACAAGGCGAACCAACAAAAAACAAGACGGATCATAAACAGACTCCTCGGCAAACCGAACCATAGCATTGCGAAAATACAGTCGCCGAAAACGCCTATTCGTCCAGGAGAGCCTGCAACGTCTCCAACGCGGTTTTCCACGCTTCATCCAATCGGCCACGCCGTTCTTCATCGTCAAGCGCTTCGCCACCGCTATGAACCACGCTCACACGGGTTTCTTCACCATCCCGTGCCACCTGAAACGCAATCTGGCTCCCCTTTGTCTCACTCTTACCGACATTGTCCCAGGTGATTTCCAGCTTTGACGTGGGCCGCCACGTATGAATGATTCCAGCCAATTCCCGTTCCGGGTCAAGGTCAGAGCCGGAAATCACGACACGGCCACCTTTGCGACCATCTACACGCGCCTCATCGGCCAGCCATTTCTCTAGGCCTTCTGAAGTGGTAAGCGCCCGCCATACAGCGCGCGCCCCTGTAGCAATGTATACATGCCTTCTAATGGCGGACATCGGCAACTCCTCGGTGGCCTCGTAGCAAAGTGAGGCTATGCTGACCAACAATGGATCAATCAATCACGAAATGTTCAATCTTCATGTTCCTGGTCTCAGCCTGTGAACATCCGTCGTCTGAGTATCACGAATTGACCATTCCATCAGGCAAGATTGAATCGAACGACACAGGAAACCCTCTCACTTACTCGACACAAACCATCGAAAGCCAGCGAGCAGACGATGGTTTCGGCAGCGCAGTAACCGTCGGCGGAGGCCATGTTTGGGTGGGCGCCCCCCACGGTGAAACGGCCACTGTGTATAAAATTTCGGGGACGAATCAAAGCGCAGTCCTCACCGGCCCCGGCCGTTTGGGCAGTCACCTTGCTTGGACCACCCAAGGTTTATGGATTGCAGCCCCCCTCGCAAGTGACGGATTGGGGGGCATATTGAACGCCGACGGTGAGTTCATCATTCCAGGCACAGGGGGTACTGGAATCAGCATCACAGCCGGTCCGCCCGCCACATACGCATGGGAAGGCGGATGGACCGATTCTGATGGAGAAACATTTCACCTGCCTCAGCGCCCCACCGCACTTCATGTTCGCGCCGGCGAGGTCGGTGCAGGGATGGCCATCGGATCCATTGCCCTGAAAACCAAGAGTCAGGAATGGTTGCGCCCAGAGAATCATGACGAGGCGGGCTTCGCACTCGCTTCGGCAGACATCAATGCCGATGGGACACCAGACTGGTTTGTGGGGGCGCCAGGCAGCAACACAGTCTATGGACTCGACGGCTCTTCTTTGGAGACACTGCAAACCTGGAACGGTGTGGGTCGATTTGGTGCAGCAATCGCAGTGTGTGACCTTGATGGGAATGGAACATCAGATCTGGCAATAGGGGCACCTCAAGCAAACCAACGGGGAACACTCCACATCTTTATGGATCTCGGAACCAGCCCTTCCCACAATTGGTCCGGACATACAGAGGGTTCAGGACTCGGGTTTGCTGTTGACTGTAATGACGGTGTCTTGGTTGCAGGCGCCCCAGGCAGAGCCGATGTTCAAGGCCGGGCAATCATCATTCAAGCAGGAAACGATTAGATTACCGGATTGCTCGGGCGCCAGGAGCGGGAACCCCAGAGCCACTTTCCGCAGCAGACTTGTCTGCTGGAATTGGCGTTTCAA
>PALY01000039.1 GCA_002707085.1 Deltaproteobacteria bacterium | reverse complement strand
AGATGGCACGAGGAGGAGAAGCGTTCGGCACAGTAGTGACCAGACGCACAGGCCAATCCTTACCGACTGCTTGGCTCCACCCAGAACTTGCAGGTTCTGTTTTCGCTACCGGAGGTGTATCTGCGGCATCCTCCGCATTCGCTTTTTCTTCTGGCTCCTCTGCTACAGGCTCTTCTTTCGTTGGAAGCTCTCCGTTCGCCAGTTGATTGAGTTCCTCAGATGAGATTGTAAACGTACCTTCACCCTCTTCGTCCGCTGTTTCTTTGGCCTCATCCGCCACATCTTGCTCGGCCGGAATCGCGGCTGGCTGGCTGGCGCTGGGCGCCACTGTAGCGGGTTCGAGAGGATTACCCGAAGGGGTGACAGGTTCACACCCAATGAGCATCAGAATGATTGGCAAGGACTGCATAAGGACTCCACCTTGAACCCAGAGCATAACAACCCCGACGCAATTCGCCGGCGCAGCATACAATGATGGGGTCATGTCAATATGTTCCATCCAAGAAGAGTGTGGCGGTTGTCCTCAATTGAGGAAGCCCCTTGAAGCGCAGCGCAACGCCAAGATTGAATGGGTGCAACGAACGCTTGGCATACCGGTCAGCGGCATCACGACTTCCCCCAAAACCGAGGGGTATCGGGCGCGAATCGATCTCACACCCAATACAGAAGGTCGACTCAGTTTTCGAAGCCGACGTTCCCATAATCCAGTGGTTGTGGACAGTTGCCCAGTGGCACGACCTGAGATCAACGCAGTCATAGCAAAACTGCCCAAAGTCGATCGTTCCATTGAACGAATTGCCTTCAGGAGCAACGGCAGCCATGTTGTTCTGCATGCAGTGAGCCGAAAACACAAACAAGACAATGCTCGACGATGGCTTGAGTCACTTCCCGATATCGGAGCAACCCTGGCTCTAAATGGGCGAAGCATCAAAGAACCAGCATTTACAAAGATCCAAATCGCGGGCGTCGAACACCATTTTTCACCGGCCACATTTTACCAAGTAAACTTGGAAGTAAATGCCCTTTTGGTCGCTGATGCCCTGAATCACATACGGGATGTAAAGGCAGAAGCAGTTCTCGACTTGTTCGCCGGTGCTGGTAATTTTTCACTTCCGTTGGCGGCAGAAGGGATTCGCACCACAATGATCGAAGCGCACCCGACGGCCGCAAAGGATGCCCGTAGAACATCGAAGCTCCATTCTATAGACGTGGATATCCGAACTGGGCGCGCCGAGGATTTTCATGCTGGGGACGCCTTCTTCGATACAGCCATTCTCGATCCGCCGCGGAAGGGAGCAGGCAGTGTCATTGAACAAGTGTTGGTGACCAGGCCCAAAGCCGTAATCATGGTGTCCTGCAACCCATCAACGCTCTCTGGCGATCTCAAGAGAGCGCATAAACATGGCTACACCATGCAGCGCATACACCTGTATGAGATGTTTCCACATACCGATCACGTCGAGGCGATGGGCATTCTGACGAGAGCCTCAGTCTAATTCCAGGTCACATGCGTTCGTAAGAGTTCATTCAACGCAATGTATTCAGGATCTTTTTGCTGCATCGGAACTTCAACAAGATCCGCCAAAACGTGCGTCAGGTCTCGTTGTCGTACACACAACAGCGATGACATCGCCCACAAAAGCTTGATTGCAGGCATCGACTTATCTCTCAACATCTGCATGAAAACTGATCTATCGAGCCGAGCAAGCGAAGTATCCCGAACGGCATACAAACTCGCCATACGGGGCGCACCATCCAACAGCGCCATTTCTCCAAAGCAATCCCCCTCTTCCATATGCGCAAGCACATGCGGAGGTCCGTTTGGCATCGACTTGGTCACTGCCACTTCGCCACTAAGTACTACGTACAAGGCATCACCAATGGCGCCTTCTTCAAAAATGGTGTGGTTCGATTCCACCTTCATCATTTTGAAGAAAGGGATGAGCGCATCCACATCTTCTTTTGTGAACCCTTCAAAAATATCGGTCTTGATAAGGAAATGAAAGAGCTGCTCGCCTGTCACATCCATGGGACCTCCTTTGTTCCGTACACAATGACCATACCAGAATGAGACNAATTTTATGATGAAAGTNAGCAGNGTCACCCNTCAATGGGTACTCGNCTTACGGCTCGTCACATCTNGTCTATGGNGGAACTTAGCGNACCTTAAAATCNCGCCCTTTCACCGTTTTACGTCCATCTTGCCTGGCCCNATCAATCGCATCATTGGTATGGATTCGTACCAAATCCGAAAGCGCTTCCATCACNTCCGCCGAGCAGTTCATTCCAGCACGCTCTTTGACGTATTTCTTCAACTTACTGGCCACGATCAAAACGTCTTTCTGCTGGGTGCCTTTGGCATCACCAGCCATTTGGCGCATCAGCCGCGCCCTCAATTCATCAGAATCACCACCCCCTGNCCGTTTTNGTGCAGGCGCAGGTGCGCTGCTGGGCGCATACTCTTCCTCGGCCCACGCACTCCGGTGGTTCATCACAGGAACATGGNCNTCCCAGCANCCAATCGAACANAAGACCGGATGAAAACGCGCCGTTTTNCAGGTTGAAACNCTACAAACATANTGTCGCTTTCCATAGNTTATTGGCTTGCTGCAACTACTACAGCTTTTCCACACATCATTCATTCTGTCTCCACGTTTTGATGTGACAAATTACCACGGANNGAATGAACAGGTAGATCGATTAGACAAGCAAGAGAATTAGGAGTTCACATGCCTACAAACAAAGCCGACCAATTTTCGACGTTTTGCTGGAACCANCTCGCTACACCCAACNTAGATGAAGCGATNGTTTTCTACACTGCNCTGTTTGGTTGGGACGTCATAGAAGAGGATCTTGCCGACGGGGGTACAACTGTCCGACTCTCCCATCATGGTGAATTCGTGGCAGGCGTACACTTGTTNCACGGAGGCGATGCACGGTGGGAACCATTCTTGCTTGTAGACAACATCCCCGATGTGTTGGTGCGAGTGAGCGAACATCTNGGGCAAGTATTGGAGGCNGACGTATCCGCCGGNGCGCACGGCACGCTCGCNACCATCAGCAGTCCTTCTGGCACTCAAGTTTGCTTATGGAAAGCAGGNCNCTTCCCAGGACAAGGACTCATNAATGAAAACAATGTGCCGACNTGGCACACCTTGCTGGCCAGCAACTTAGCGGTCGAACATGCGTTTTGGGCAAACGTGATGGGCTGGGAGAATGTCCATGAAGGTTCAGATACAGAACAAGGGATCTTCCANCACCCATCCAATGGAAACATTGCGAATAGCCGAACCCCNCAAGAAGAAATGAAACCCACACTCGGAGANCTCGATTGTCGTTGGGTGCCTCACATTCAAGTATCCGATTGCGACCAAACCATAGAGGCCGCCAAAACGATCGGTGCANAGGTTCTTCTTGAAGCAGAAGACGTNCCAAACGTGGGNAGACAAGCGTTCNTGNTCGANCCATTGGGTGGCGTCTTCGGTATCTANACACCCAANGTAATCTAAAGNCCGGTNGGTCCTATCGGTACATTTGGAAAGTTCGGGTGCGCGCATCCAAAATGTCGAACACTGTGTCTTCCAATGTTTCTGTAGGACCCCTTGGCACCCAGCCCAGTTCATTGTTCGCNTTGGTGCTATCCGCGTACCAATAGTGACTGGCAAGNTCCATATCGACCCTGGACACCACAGCCCCAATTCCGGCGCTAATCCCGTTCTCTTTGCCCCATTTGGGAAACCAGCCCAAGGCCTTTCGAGTGATGGAAGGCATGGCCATCATTGGNGCATCTCGACCTGTGACACGGGCAAGGCGTGAGTAAAACTCAAAGAAGCTCATGTTCCCGCCAGCCAGAAGGTAGCGATGGCCAGGCGTCCCACGGGTCAGTGCNGCTTCAACCGCATTGGCCACATCACGAACATCTACAAAAGAGATTCCACCGGAAGGTGTCACTGGAACACCTTCATCCAANAACACTTGGACACTGTGGGTAGACACACCACCGNGCTCGTCGCCGGGNCCCAGCAGCAAGCTCGGNTTCAAACAAATNAGTTCAAACCCTTCTTTTTCCANNGCCAACTGCTCTGCATAATACTTGGANCGATAATACGGCCAAGACGCAATCAACGATTCTGGTGGNGAACTCTCTTCAGTGCCCATGAAGTCGGGATCGTCGGAAACAGCNATTGTTCCTGATGTCGACAGATACACCACNCGCTTCACACCCGCNGAGCGTGCNGCCTCCAACACNTTCTCCGTACCCTTGACATGAACCGCCCATGTATCTTGGGCGCGCTCGATTTCATGGGACACCANCCCGGCAGAGTGAACGACGACATCCACCTTCGCAAAGGCGGCCTTCAGCCCTCTTCCGTTTACAATGTCGATCTTCTTCGCCGTACATTCATCGGGTGCTGTGCCACTCCGTGAAATGCACACCACTTCATGATTGGGCGCCAGTTGAGACACCAACTGCCGGCCAAGAAAACCTGTTGCACCAGTAATTGCGATCCGCATCAGCTTTGAAAATCCGTAAGGTCAAACACCCGCGAAAACTCAATGAGCAGCGGAATATCGTTGGTCTTGATGGCACCCGAAACAAACTCAGCGGGTGTAGGNACGTATGCATCACTGATCAACCGNCTGATCATCTCAGGTGTAGTTTTAACGACGCAATCCGCCTGGCCTCCAGTCGGACGTCCCGCTGAAACCGAACAGCCTTTGTCATCCACCGAAACAAAATACTTCACATCACCCAAGGAGAAATACCACGAAACTGGCTTCACGATCCGTTCAGAATCGTATCGCTTCTCCAACGTTTCTAGTGCCTCAGTCACCCGCTCTTCCGGAGTCTGTGATGAACTTTGGGTTTTGGCTTCTGCCTCTTCCTCTCCCACTTGGCTCAAATCGAGAATATCTCCACGAGACAGGTGGTCTACGGCACTGTGGGCAAGGTTTGCCACCCTACGTGCTGCATCTGAGGCTTTCATATCCTTCGTCAGGCGTTCCAAGTCTGCGACCTGAAGCGGGGGCCCAATCCGAACATACAAATCCCGTTTCTTCGGAAATGCACCACCCTTGGGCAATGCTTCATATGCACCACCGATGTACAGCGGCAGGATATCGACCGAACAATCCAGAGCCAATTTGCCGACCAACGGCTTGAACTCTGCCAATTGACCGGATGTCTGCCTTGTTCCTTCTGGGAAGATCAGAACAATCTTTCCGGAGTTCACAACCTCTTTTGCTTGTCTCAGACTGGTCCTAAAACCCGACTTGCGGTCTAGAGGACTCACATTGGTGAGATGTTCAAAATAGGCCACCTTCCAACGATTACCTTCAAAGAAATAGTCCTTTGCGGCCAAGGCAGTCATCTTCGCGCCATAGTCACCCAGGGCATATTTTACGAGTCCCATATCCAAATGGGATGTGTGATTGGACACCACAATGATGGTTCGGTTGGCCGGAATATGCGCCCGTCCCGTCACTTTCGTATTGAAGATGTTTCCATTCAACGCGTTCTGAAGCTTACCCATTGTGGATTTGATCGGCACCGAAACAGCGCTTGGAATCCGAATGGGTTCTTCCTCTTCTTTGGTCTTCTCAGAGGCTACGGGTTCTACACCAATCAAGCGCACAACATCACTTACAGTTTCACATGTGCTGAGTGCATCCGGATTGGTGTTGCCTCCCAAACTCTCCAGTGAAGCAGACAACTCAACCCACATCAGTGAGTCAAAACCAAAGCTTTCAAGCAAATTCGTATTGGCCTGAACCTTCGACACGTCCACGCCAGCCACAGCAGCGATCGCCCGCGCAACCGGTTCTGCCACGCCTTCTCCACGATTCTGCGTCGGTGTCGCAGCAACAATCTTCTCAAGGGTCTTGCGTGCTTCCTTGCGTTGTACCTTGCGTGTCGCAGTCCTTGGCAAAGGCGCATCCACAAGATGAATCACCGTAGGGCGCTGCGTAGCTGGAAGACTGGAAACCAAGTCTTGAATCACCTTCCGAGCCGCCGACTTGTCCACACCTTCTGCAGGACGCGCCAACATCCCCAAACGCTCGCCACCTCGAGGATCATCCAGTCCGACCAAAGTGTATTCTTCGATTTTAGCCATTGCACCAAGCGTATTCTCAACGTCGTCGAGGTAGACATTTTCGCCCGACGATGTGACCACCACTTCCTTGGCGCGTCCCACCAGATGTAGGCGACCATTGTGATCAATTCGACCCATATCGCCGGTGTGCAGCCAACCTTCTTGGTCCAAAGTGGAACGAGTCGCAGACTCGTTGCCAAAATAGCCCTGCATTACATTCTTACCGCGCGCCCACACCTCTCCGATGCCTTGCGCGTCCGGCTGATCGATACGAAGTTCTACGCCGGGCAATGCCTTACCAACATGACCGGCCTTGGCACCTGGCCTCGCTTCTGTGACCGTGAGTACTGGGCTTGCTTCAGTCAGGCCATAGCCTTCAGAAAGGTGCAGACCCAAGCCACTAAATAGCTTTTGGGTATCTGCCGGAAGCGCCGCTCCCCCACTGATCAGCAAACGAATGTTTCCACCAAAACGAGAATGAACAGAGCCAAACAAAAGCTTGCCCACATCCAGACCTGTAGACTTGCCAATGGTTCGATTGAGCTCAAGGCTCATATCAAAGGCAAGATTGAACAATTTCCCACGGCTCTGAACCTGTGTGCGTATGCGCCTATCAAGCAACTGCCACAACGCGGGTACACCCACCATGCATGTGACCCGACCTTCCTTCAATCCATAGGCCAACCGTTCGCCATCGATGGTATCCAAGTAGATGATCCTGGCACCGGCTGCGAGAGGAAGCAGCAATCCACATGAGAATTCAAAGGCATGATGGAGCGGTAAAACACTCAACAAGCGGTCGTTTGGACCCAGCGTGAATACGCCGGAAACAGATGACATAAGAGAGCAGAAATTCCCGTGACTGAGCATGACCCCTTTGGGGTTACCCGTGGTTCCTGAGGTGTAGAGAATGCTCGCCAGATCGTCGCCAGAAATATCGGGCGCAATCAATGCAGAAGACGCATCGCCTACAGTGATTTGATGAAGATCCTCAGTAGGCAGGTCCGTCCCAAAAGCGTCGGCAGTGGCTGGATCTAAAATGGCTCGGACAGCACCGGACGCAGCCTGAATGGTCTGCACAGCTGCAGGGGCAAGACCTGGATCCAGTGGAACAGCCACAGCACCAACACGCAAAATACCAAAGTACGCAATGGCCCAATCGGGATGGTTGGCACCACTCAGTAAAACACGATCACCTTTTCGAACGCCCATTTTCTGTAGGCGGGCTGCAACACTAATCGTGCGCAATGCCATCTGACGGTAGCTGATCCGAGTGAAGCCATCTTCATGCGTGCGCATCAACGCTGGAGCTAAGTCGTGCAACTCCGCGACCTCGTCCAGCATCGAAATCAAGTTGTCGTGGGCCCGAATCGACTTGCGTTCCTTCTTGATCTTTGCATCGATCAAAGGACTGACGTTTTTCTGAATACCCGGACCGTGAATTTCAAGAAGGTAATGGCGCCAATCAATTTTCTCCGGAGCCCAATCCATCAAGCGTTGATCATCAACATCAAGACGAGAATATGCGGCACGTACGCTGGCACAGCTAAACCGGTAGTTGTGGGTCGCCATAAATGGAACGAACTGATCCACGATCTTGGCCTGAATCGCGATCCCTTTGGACAAGGAATCCAGACCTTCACTGGCTGGCTTCAGAAAAGACTCCAAAGGCCCTTCGGAAAATTGACGAAGAAAGCCGGCAGCCTGCCCCACCTTTTCAGATCGATACGAGGGACCCCATTTGAAGTAATCCTTGGCGGTCACCCGCTCTGGCTCCAAGCGGGACTGAATCCAATTTACAAGTGGATTTCCGCCCGCATCGCGCACGTAGTGACGGCGCTTAAACAGACCCACCAACTCAATCAGCCGGTTGATCGGCAATGGATTGGTGTCCGAACTGCCGTAATGGTACACGGGCTTCGCAATCCCTTCGATCAACTCACCCAACGAAAGCATCATTCCAATGGCGACCTGATCTACTGGAATGATGTCGAGGCAAGTATCCGACTCTTGGGGGAAGACGATCGGTCCCTTTACCGCCAAGTAAATCAAGGGAGCCGAGGTATTGATTCCTTCATTCCAACCCACACGTGGGAAGCTCAGCGCTGACTCGATGACCGCCGGGCGCGCAATCGTGAACGGCACACCCGAACGAGCCAAGATCTGCTCACCAATTGACTTGGTGTAGGTATAAATATTGTGCCAACCCCAAAACTGTGCACGCTCTGTACCCCAGTCCACCAGTTGCTGTTCTTCAAACTTTCGTTTGACCTTGGCCAGTTCGTCCTGAAGAGCGCTGCCACGGGTGGGTTCACCCTTCTTCTCTAAATTCTTTTTGGCCTGATCTAAGAAAGCCGATTGCCGAAATGCATCATTGGAACGGTGTCGGACACTCTCAACGAGGTCTACGCATTCTGCGATTTCTCTCTCTGGATCCCAGTGAGATCGGTCCAACTCATCTGCCCGAGGGAATGGATGAGCCCTTGGGTCTACCTCATCAACTTGGCCAGTCCGATCGCCCGCCACGTAGGCGGTGGATGTGTGTAAAAAGGGTACACCGAGCGATCCCTTTCCACCCAAGTCCCGGGCCAAATCCACCAAATTTTGCGTCCCAAAAGCATTAACATTGAGCGCGTAATCCAGGGGTGGATTGAAATCGACGACACCAGAAGCGTTCACGATGGCTGTCAATGTTCCACGAATCTCGTCTCTGACATCTTGAGGTACGCCCGCATACGGTTCAGTGACATCTCCTGGAATGACGGTGATCTTTTCACGAAGCATCGCATCAAAAGCGCCACCGGGAAACAAATCACGGACCGGATCAAACACTTCAGATGGAGCAATCTCTGCCCAAAAGCGGTCTTCGCTGCTTTGCGTGACTTTCCCACCCCGTTTGCGGGGACGCACAACCAAATGGACATGTTCAAATTCTGGGAAATGATGCAAAAGCATCGACAACCAGACCTTACCGAGAAACCCTGTGCCACCCATGACGAGCAGACGTGCACCATCCAACTGCTTGCGCAGGTCGAGACGATCGCGGAGCGGGTCCACCATCGGTGCAGGTCGGTAATCGCTGCCCATGGTCATTCTGATTGCGCCTCTATCTGTGCATTTTCTGGATCAGGAGTCACTTCCGCCATCATGACAGGACAAATGCGGAAACACGTAATCGACGGATCTTTAGGACCCGTTTCTCATGCCATTCGCAACGCTTCACTCATGGTGCGCGCTGTTTCATACCCTAGAATCCCTGGCACGTACTCATTGTCTGCACCGACAACAATCACGCGGCCGCGGTGTTGACGACCGTTTTCGCCCCAGTACCACATGTAAAAGGGATGGGCCGGATGGTATGCCTTTCCGGTTCGATACATCTGGATGTAGGCCGGATGGGTTGCGAATTTCTTTTCGTACTTCTTGTGAAGTTCCATCGCATCCCGTGTCTCGGGCAACAATTTATGGAAGAACTCGACGTAGGCGGGGTGCTGCTCTTGGTCGAATTTGTCGGAACATGGGTGGAGGATGATCATGGTGCCACCCTTTTTCAGAAGCGGCACACCCTTGTGAAGATTGTGAAGGTACCCCTCTGCCATCACACTCACGAGCAAAGGATTTAGGTACGCACCCACGTTGTAGGGGCTGATGTACGGAATGGGGAACACAACGATGTCGGACTGCCCTTGAACGGGAACACAGTGTTGTTGGTACACCAGTTCAAGGATGGCATCGTGAACCGCCTCGCATTCACCGGCAAACACACCGATCATGTCGTATGGAGCAGGAACACGCTCAAAGATTGCCTGACGTGCTGGCTGCGGCAATACCTTCAAGGTCTTGACCAATACGCCCATGGCTTTTTCTTCGGTGCGGGTCAACTCGTCTTCGTTCTTGCTGAGAAACTCCAACGGCTTGTCGAACATGCGGTTGTTGACTGTGGTTTCGATGTGGAAGACCTTGATTTTTGACTCAATGAGTTTTCCAACACCGACCATCTTGGAGGCCAAATGGGAACGCTCTGGTTCCATATACGATTCTGTTTTCCGGATGGTCGATGGGTTGTGATGACCCCGCAGAGTTCGATACCCAACCAGTCCTGTGCCCAAAGATTTGTGCCCACCGTTCATCGATACAAAGGTCAGATTCACGTAGATGACCAAATCAGAACTGGCGGCCCGCGCATTGATTTCAACTTCAATACCTTGCTCGGTTGTACCCAAATAAGTCAGCCCACCAGGACGTTCTGCATCGTGATTGTACAAACGATCGGGCCAATACCGGTTGAANGTCTTCTTGCCGACAATGTGTTCGATTTCTTTCGCAGACATCGGGCGGTGGAAAGCTGTAGCGATGATGAGTTCCACATCTTCGACTCCCGCTTCATCCAACATCTGAATGACAGGCTCTAAAACCCGTTGCCGACAATCCGGACTCTTCATTTGTGGAAGCGGCATGCTGAGATCATCAATGGCAATCGTGACCCGCATTCCTGGACGAAGATGCGAATACAAAGGCTCTTCGTTCAAAGGATGATTCAAGGCATACCGCACCGCTGCATCCGGGTCGGGCAACGCCTCCATTGGAGGTTTCGCATACACCACCNGCGAACCCGCTGGCAGATCAACTTCGACCAGTTGGTCTCCAGAAAACAGCACCCGTGGCTTTGAACGGTGGTCCAGGGTGACTACACAAGGGTGATCAACGCTCATATGCGCTTCTCCATGTTGCCCCGGGCAGGGCGATCGATATCGAGAATGGGCCAGTCATACGCTCGCGCAAGGCGTGCCAAACGTTTGTCTGGGTTGATGCAGGCGGGATGTCCAACAACAGATAGCATCGGAACATCCGAATATGAATCCGAGTAGCCTGAGCAGTCCGCAAGATCGTGGCCAACAGATTGTGCATCAGCAACAATCAAACCTGATTTTTCAGGCCCTGCTACAACGGGCCGAAGCAACTTGCCTGTGGCCTTTCCATCCTTCATCTCCAAACGATTGGCAATGAAGTGGTCAGCCCCCAAATGGTCAGCGAGTATACGAACCGTCCAGTCCAAAGAACCGGTAATCAAAACCACACGTTTCCCAGCTTTCTTGCACTGGTCAACCAACTCTTTGGCACCGCGGAAAATTCGTGGGACCACGACGGATTCATGCACTTCTTGGGCAAGAACAGCAATTCTGTCTTCGCTCATGCCTTTGTAGTGGGAAAAGAGCATTTCATTGAACAAACGGCGATCTCGTTGCTCTGCCAGCGCCATCGCTGGAGCCTGCAATAAGGCTCCGCCCACCTTCATCAACGACTGAAGCGGTGATGATTGGTTGGCAAAATACATGACCGTTGGATGGAGGAGATTCGTCCCCACCAAGGTTCCATCGACATCAAAATATGCAGACGATTCAGTCACACAAACACTCGTTCGTTTAGCGTCCCAACAAATCCCCAAAAAAACGGAGTTGAGTTTCACCCAAAACCGTGAGACAGGCCCTGCTAACGAGATCGGAGGCCGAAAACACGTGTTGAACGCATTACCCGTCGATCTTCACCTTTCCGTCGCGTACCTCCATGATGACTCCAGCCTCATTTACAGCATCAAATTCAAAGCATGCAGACAGGGTTCCATCCGACAATTCTAGTATGCTTAGGGTGCCCATTCCACCGGGCTGATTCGTTGCATAGGCATCCAATCCATTGCGTTGGTCCATCACCCCGCCAGAACCATCAGCACCACCCAAGTCGATGGTTACCGGCAGCAAATTGTCATTGACTCGATCAGCGACAGAATCTCCTTGAGAATCTTTTGTACCTCTCAACGTCATCGTGAAGCCTACATCAGATTCAATCGTAATCTGAATGGTACTGCCCGCTTCCGACCAACTTCCGCCACTACCAGCCCACGCCGCACCATCAATGTTTGCATTCGCAATACCCGACAAACCAGAAATCGAACAAGACACAGCATCACCGTCACCCTCTTCCGGTGCGCAACCACTCAAGGCCATCAATGCTGTGAACAACAGTATTCTCATGATCAAATCCTAAAATCCGCACGAATCTGTATGGGAACCATCTTGGCTGATGGGCTGTTGCGACCCCACAAGGGAACACCGGTGTCCACCAAAGACAGAGTGCCCGCAACATTCTCTGTACGCGTAGCGATGCTTAAGTCCAAAAAGTCAGCAGCGCGTACCGTAAATGAAACGACCGCACTGGCAAGCGCGCTCCCTTCCCCAACAGCCTCCATATCGCCCGCCTGTTCGACTTGGTCCGCTTCAGCCACATGGTACAGCACGGCAATACCTGCCGCATACCGTCCACTCGCCCAACTCTTGAGTCCCCCTTCTAAGTGAAGGACGCCACCAGGTTTGAAATCCACAGACTGGCCGTCTTGGACTTTCTCCCCTTCAAATCGTATCTGATACCCGACGGTGCCCAACAGGTGAACACCACCAGACCACTGGGTCAAATGTGCAGTAATGTCCATGTCCGGCTGCCCACTGCCCAGTGGCAATGCGGGGTTGTCACCCTCTGGTGTGCTTTGACCCGACGGGGCCTTGACCTTCAAGCGTCCACCGATATCTACCTGCTCAAAACGCACCTCACCGCCAGCATGAAAACTAATGTCTCCAAGCCCAAACCGAGTGGTATCCGGGTCACCCGCACGACCTGCAATGTTCTGTACCACTGGGAGACGCGCTCCGATTTCGAGACCATTGAGCAACCCCACGGAGGGATCAAGCGCGTAGACGGTACTTGAGCGTGTCATTCGCCGTTCAACCTTTTCTCCATCGGGTCGGAAGTCAGCATCCCACGTCGTATGCGCGGGTGCCGTCAAACCAATTCCAACTTCACCTTGGTTAAGAATCTCGTGCCGCTGTTCAGGACCTGCATCGGGTCCGGCTGCCAATGCAGCACCATGTAAGGCCATGACCATCCACATGTATCTCTCCTGCTGAGATGGAGAGCATAGGACGATGATGGGCCCTGTGACCAGCACAGAGGTCAGGTAAAATTCGGGATCTTGGTCATGTGCCGCAGAGAAAACATCCATACACACCNAAAACGCTGGGTGTGCTGTGTGGCTTCATCAAGCGCAGATGTACGTTTCCTGACTGCTGGCCAGTGTCGCCAAACCGTTGATCTGCAATCCCAGATCAAATCCGCTGGGGACCAGACCACGGTGAACCAATACACCAATNATGTAGCTAATCAGAATGCTCGCCTGNTCCCGATCCCCCTCACACAGATGGTCAGAGATCGCCGTATGGTAGACATCCAGCACATCTTTAATGAGCGTGTATGCAGCCACCCCAACCGTTCGTTGGTAGTCGATGGTCACCCACAAAATCTGCTTGATGTGATCTGCTTCTGCACTCACATACGCTTGAATCATCGCCAACCGNCCTTGAAGGCCCATTCCTGAATCCAGTGAAGACAGGGCTGTTTCTACATCCGAAACAGCGAGCGAACGAAGCATGGCTTCAAACAACGCCGGNTTGTTGGGGAAATAGTGGTACAGCGTTCCTGTCGAAACGCCCAACTCACCCGCCAACTGCCGCATAGAAACNGCAGAATAGCCACGGTCTGCNAACAAATCGAAGCTTTGTTCTAANAGCTCCAACCGTCGTGCATCATGATCAACAATCTTGGGCATGACGCCTCCTCAGCTGGCTTGACGCAGCTCTTCAGAAGACATGTGCTGGTCCATCACAGACATGAANACTGGCGGAACGAGAGCCAACANCACCATNCCGGCGTAGCCAGTAGGCAACTGGGGAGCATCCGCGAAATGNCGNAGCGTTGCGTAGTGNCGCCCAGCATGAGCGTGGTGGTCAGCATGACGTGGAAGCTCAAACAGCAAGGCACGGCTCAAGGGATGATCGGATGTCCAAGAGTGTGCTTTCGTGACGCGTTCGTACTTGCCATTGGGNCGCTTCTCTCGAACCAAACCGTAATGCTCTACGTAATTGACAGTTTCCAACATCAGGAANCCAACAATCGCCGCACCGACCCAACAGAGCGTCACACTCAATCCAAAAGTCATACAACTCGCCANAAGACACAACACCTGCAAGATCTGCAAATGAAGCATCAGGTTGCCCCGCATGTGTGCAAGNGCGCCCTTGCCTTTCAATCGGCGGCCTTCAATCTCCCAAGCGCTGAGCCAACCGCCCACGGTTGAGCGAACCCAGAAGGCGTAAATGACTTCACCCAAACGGGCCGTGGCTGGATCTTCCGGCGTCGCCATACGGCGGTGATGTCCGCGATTATGTTCGATGAAGAAGTGNGTNTANAAAGANGGCAACAGCAACATCTGCGCCAAAAACTGCATGGGCCTCGATGGGCGGTGTCCCAATTCATGGGCAACATTGATTCCAAGACCGCCAAACACAATTCCAGCGCAGAACATCATGCCTACGCGTTCNCATACTCCAAATTGTCCCACACCCAGCTGGTACATCATCATGGCCCATACGGCCCACACCATCGCGAATGCAGCAATCAGCATCACATCATGCAGCTTCGTATGAGCACCACCTGAATCGTCCTGCTCAGTCCCTCTTCCCGTCACGAAAAGCTCAATAAAGGGAAGCAACCCAAAGACGGTTAGGGGCAGCAACAAAAGGCTCACCCCTCCATACCATAGGCCGACAAGGCCCAAGGCCGGAAATATCATAGGAATTAAGTAGAATACAGGAGTCATTCTCGACCTCTTTTTATCGAACACTTGTTATTTAACCGGTGTTGTACACTTTCGTCCAGTAGGAAATGGATCTTTGACCGAGAAAATATCGCCAAACACGGGACTCACAGCCGCACAAACGGAGAGCTACGCCACAAATGGCTTTGTCTCGGGAATACCTGTACTCAACGAATCACAAACACAAATTGCATTGAGAAAACTGGTCGACCTTGAGTGTAAGGAAGTCGAAATCGACTCCCAACGATGGACACGCCATGAGTATCAACCTTGGTCCGACCGAAAGAGTGCTTGGTGGCATTGGTTCATGCCAATGTGTACACACCCAGCCATCATTTCAGCGGTCCAATCTATTTTGGGACCCAACATTCTCATTCGAAATGCTGACATCTTCGTGAAACCCAGAATGAGCGATAGAGCCATAAACTGGCATGTGGACAGCACAGCCCCTTTTGAGCAATCACAAAAGATGCTCACCGCTTGGCTCGCTTTGACCGACAGCTCAGCCGCAAACGGCTGCATGGAATGGATTCCTGGCAGTCACAAAATGGTCTTACCCAATGGCTCTATCGACAAAGAAACCCTCACTTTTCGACAAAATGCCATAGAACGAGCCAACGTCTCTCAACGAGTCAGCAACATTTTGAAGCCCGGCGAACTTGCTCTGCACCACTTCCGTACGGCACACAGATCTGGGGGAAACTTCACCCAAAAACCCAGAATTGGTCTGGTGATTCGGTTTATTGCGACGGATACCGACGCCAATGCTGCTGAAACCGGAAAAGGGTTTTTGGCGGCCGGAAAAAATGAACCCGGACACTTCGATATCGCCAAAACCTTTCCCGTCACATGGCGTCGCGTGGCCAAAACNCAACTATCATAAGCTGCGATAATGCTCATCGTCGTGTAAGCTTCCCAAACCGGAGGTCATGATGACTCGCACTTTTTCCCTTATTTTCGTTCTGGTCTCTTTCGCGTGTTCACCCGCAGATGGTGTCAGCGGAAAAGATGACGTGGTGGACGATATTGCAGATCCAGACAATGGTGACGATACCGATACCACCATCAGACCCGATACGGGAGATTCGGACGACACAGGGGACCTGGATGCTGATGCAGACGCTGATGCGGACGCTGATGCGGATGACACCGGGAGTTTAGATTCAGACACGGACGCTGATGCGGACGACACCGGGAGTTTAGATTCAGACACGGACGGTGATTCCGATGCGGACGCTGATGCCGACGCAGATGCGGACGCTGATGCCGACGCAGACGCAGACGCCGATGCAGACGCCGACGCCGACGCCGACGCCGATGCAGACGCCGACGCCGACGCCGATGCCGATGCCGATGCAGATGCAGATGCAGATGTCGCCATCGACAGCATCGAGCCCCAGAATGGAACGACGCTAGGGGGTGACACAGTCGCCATCCAAGGTGGGCCCTTCGATGCAGGTGCTGTGGTCACCATCGGCGGCGGCGCAGTGCCGGTCATTACCAACGACGGCAGCACAATCCGTGTCGAGACCACAGCCTTCGACGGAGAGGGCTGGGCCACCGTGGAAGTGGTGAATCCCGACGGGAGCTTCGGCACANAGGCAAATGGATTCCGCTTTTGGATGGATGGAACGGATCAGACNGGAGCCCTGGGCTATCTGCGATGGTTTGAGTTTGTAGGCGGGTACTGGCCGGTAGACGGGCCGAGCGACTTCGGCTTGGGGTGGGTGGTCTTCACCCAACCCACTGAGCACGAGTCCCTCGATATGTTCGGTCCTGGTATGGACCTGTGTATCGACGACAGTTGGTCAGGTGAGGTGACGGCCTCAACATACGACTTCGATGTTGCGACCCTTCGCCTCCAGAGCACGACGTCTGTCATCATGGAGTGGGACGATGAATTGCGTCGCTACGGCAAAGACGCATTGGTCGCTACAGACTACGGGCCGAGCCGCGATTACACGCTGCAGGCCATGGTCGGTGAGGAGTCGCCGGTTGAGGAGACCCCCCTGTTCCTGAGCACACCAAGCTCACCAACCGTCTACCTGCCCGCCATCGAGGGCAGTACGCTACCCACCATCTACCGAAGCCAGACCTTCTCGTGGAGCTCGGGGGACGCCGATGCCGTATTGATCGATATGTATATGTGGGACGAGACCGAGCCTGAGGTCGCCCAGTGGATCAGCTGCTTGGCCTGGGATGATGGAAGCTTTTCCGTGCCCAGCTCAGCATGGCCTTACTGGGACTCTGGCCGCCAGATTGATGTGGTTGTATCCAAGGTAAAGCGCTCAACAGGTGTCCTTACCTTCAACAACAGCGATAGCTCAGTCCTCGGGATCACCAGTGTATACGGCGTAGGCTTCTCCTCGTTCTAGGCGAGGGTAAAGTCAAAGCTGCCGGACAGCGCGCCCCCACCCGACTCAGTCAAGGCGACGGATCGCTCGGCAGTGGCCCAAGGATCGTCGGCGATGAAGGGATCACCGGCAAAATAGAGCTGTGTCGTCAGCCGCTCAACTCCGCCCACGTAGACCTTGACGTGGATGTGGCTGGGACGGAAGGTACCACCGTTGAGGTACCAGCCAGGCTTCTTGGAATGGAAGGAGTACTGGCCATCGGTATTGGTGGCGAACTGCCCGTAGTAGCGCATCTCGGAGGAGCTGGTGTCGTAGCCAACAGTGTCCGATGCCACGATGTCTGACGCATCCTTGGTGATGGGATCAGCGTGCCACATCTCGATCACCGCATTGGCGATGGGATTGCACTCGGCATCCGTCACCAGTCCCGTCAGGGTGAGTGAATGGCCCGCATCGCTGTAGAGGTCAAAGTCAGAGCGCACCGGGATGCCTTCACGCCAGTAGGGACCCTCGACGTCCGCAGCCGTCTCCTCGCAGGTCGGGTCAGCTTCACTGGTGTCGTCAGCTCCGCTGGTGTCGGTAGCTCCGCTTGTGTCGGTAGCGCCCACTCCAGCACCCTGCCCCGCCTGAGAATCACTGCCACCCTTGGGCTTGATACATCCCAGCAACATCCCAACCAACCCGGTCCCCGAGAGCGCCACAAACCGCCGCCGCGTTGTCGCCACTTTCTTTCGCATCCTGTCCTCCAGAGCAGCATTATCGCGCAGGCTCGCCTCACAGACAGGACTTTTCTGCCTGTCAGACCGCCTTGGCGTTGGCGAGGACCTGCTCGTACTGAACCCAGACCCCTTCCCAGCTGTAGCGCTGCTCCACCCACTCTCGACCTGCCTCACCCAGGCGCTTGCGCTCATCCGGGTCGTCCATGAGGGCCTTCATTGCACCTCGAAGCGCCTCTACATCGCCTATAGGGACCGATACCCCGATGCCGCCTGTGGCCTCGCGAATCCCCGGCTGATCAGCCCAGATGACCGGCACACCACAGGCCATCGCCTCCACGGCTGTGAGGCCGAAGCCCTCTGCCATTACCGATGGACAGAGTATGACATCCGCCTCCTGTAGGTGGGGCACCATGTCCGGCACATCGAGGTGGAATTGCACAGACTGATTGTAGGCCTGCACCCGGACTTGATCGAGATAGACGCTGTCGGCCACTGAACCCACGATGTGGAGCTCCGCCCGGCGCTTGTGGAGCCGAGGGAGTCGCGCGACAGCATCGATGGTCAGGTGCTGACCCTTTCCGGGAAGGACCCGTGCTGGATGCAAAAAGCGAATGGTCTCGCGCTCGCCATCACGCGGCTGAGGCGAGAAGCGGACAGTGTCCACGCCGTTGCGCACAACGGTGATGCGTGCATCGCTCACCCCCGCATCGAGCAGCGCCATTCGAGCGGTCTCGCTGACAGCAACCACGCGGGAGAGGCCCCGACTCCGAAGTCCATACGCTGTGCGCCGAGCCCGGCTCATCCAGCCCTCGAACCGACGACCCACCGGTCGACCACCAGGCTCTCCAAAGTCCAGATCGTGCACCACACAGACCGTGGGCGTGCCGGTAGGCGGAACTTCAATGTTGTTGCTGAGCACCACATCAGGCCGCCACCGCTTGACCTCGGACCGAATGGCCTTGGCCATCGCGAGCCACTGATTACCCACACCCAAGCCCGCGAGCTTCACCCCGATGGCCTCTGTCGGGATGCGATCTCGGCCACCCTGCCACCCCGCCACGAGTCTCACCTCGTGCTTGGTCCGGGCCTGCTCATAGAGCGCCTTAAACACCGTGTCCGTGCCGGAGAATGCATCTGGCGGAAACCGCCGCGTGGCCATCAAGATTCGCACCGCCACATCCTATCTGACTGGGGTGTACCGCGGGTCTCCGGGCTGTATCAAATCGGCGGAAGGGGATCGAAGTCACCGCACCCCAACCCCACTGCCTGCGGAGGTTCCGCAGCCATTCAACGCACCGGTGGAACCTCAGACGCGGTATAGTCTGCGCCATGATTGGAAAGGTACTCAATCTCCCCTTCAAGGTCCTCGGCGGCGTGGCGCGCGCCGTGCAAGCGAACGAGTCCAAGAAGTGGACAGATCACGCTGCGCGAGATGCAGCAGCAAGCCAGGCGAAAAAGGGGATGGACATCTCGGTGCCAAACGACTTCGACCCCGGCGACATCCACGTCGACGGTGAGGTCGCCACCGAGGCCCTCAGCTCGGGCTGTGTCGTGGACGTCTCCGACCTGCCTGTGCGCATCAACGGCGTCCTGCACATCCCCCTGGGAGAGGTCGGCATACGCATCGCGGAGCTGCCCCCCAACTCGACTGTTGTGGTCATCGCCGATGACCAGACCAAGAGCGACACTGTCGTGCGCTTCCTGAGGCATCGAGGACTCGACGAGACTTGGTCCCTCCGAGGCGGCTCAGCAGCCTGGTCGCGCACCAATGACCCGACCGGAGATTCGACGATATGAACGGCTGGAGCCCCCCGACCATCACCACAGAGCGCCTGGTCATTCGACCCATGACAGTGGGTGATCTCAAGGCAGTCCACCAATTCACCAGCGCGTACTCTGCGCAGCGGTACGGCAATTGGCTGGGCGGCACCGATGCCGCATCAGTCGCCCGGTACATGGCCGACACCATCGCCCGCTATGGTCGCCCACCCCGCTGCGATCTTGGCGTCACCTTCGAGCGACAACTCATCGGCGGTCTCGCCTTCCGGCAGGTATGGCTCTCTCCGCCCGCAATCGAGGTCGGCTGGGTGCTGCACCCGGACATGGCTGGCCAGGGCCTGGCCACGGAAGCCGTCGGAGCCTTGTTGGAGTACCTCGCTGCAGCGTTTCCAGATGTGGCCCGCTTTGAGGCGCGTGTTCATGCTGGCGATGACGGCGCGAGGAAGGTCCTGGGCCGACTCAATTTTCAGGTCGAAGGCGTCCTCCGCGGTGGCCTCGACAGCGAGGGCAAGGCTGCAGACAGCTCCATGTACGGGCTCCTCCGCGAGGAGCTGGGTGCGTGACGATGCTCCCAGCCCTGCTGCTGCTCTCCGGCTGCGAGACGCTGGGGCCTTTTGCGGCGAAGTTCGTCCCTGCACTTGAATTTATGAATGAGGAGTGGGCGCCCCTCACAGTAGAGTGCGACCCCCTGTTCTCGAGTCGACGGCCCAGCGGGTGCGTCACCCGTACCCTCCGATGCGGCGACACGGTCAAGGGCAACAACAAAATGGGCCGCTCAGACTGGTCTGATGAGTTCTACCGGCGAGCAACCTGCATGGCAGTGTCGAGTCCCGGTGGGCACCCAGGCCCTGAGATGGTCTACAAATTTGTGGTGCCCCCGCAGACCAACGCCACCGCTAAGCTGGTCAGTGATTGTGGCGATCTGGATGTCTTCGCGATGCGGTGGAGTGACCGCAGCCTTGAGTGCCCAAAGCTCGCCCACGCCCAGCGCATCGGCGAGTGCCAGGCCGACCTGACGCCGAGAGGCGGAGGCGCGACCATGTCCGCCACCAATCGAGAGGTCTCCTATCTCATCGCTGTGGATGGGAAGGGGGGCGTCTACGGTAACTACGAGGTGACGATCGAGTGCGCGAACTTCTAAGCAAACCAGCGGCCCGTATGCTGGCGCAGCTGGCAGTCTCGGCACTCATCCTCTGGGCCCTGTTCAGAGACGCCAACCTGGGTGCTGTCTGGCAGACCCTCAAGGGGGGCTCTCTCTGGATGTTGGTCGGCGCGCTCCTGGTCAAAGCCGTAGGCCTCCTCGTCCATGAAGCGCGCTTGTGGCTGGCCCTGCCGGTTCCTCGCCCGCCCCTGCCGCGGGTGATCTCCTTGGGCCTGGTCGCCGGTGTCCTCAACCTCGCTCTGCCTGCCCGCGCCGGTGATGTGGCAGCCATTGCCATGCTGGAGCGCGAGTGTGAAGTCCCCGTCCCCGTAGGCACAGCAGCCGTGGGTGTGACGAGCTTCTTGGAGGCCGCCCTGTTCGCCTTTTTCTTAATGGCGGTGCTCGGTATGGGAGCCGCCCAGTGGGCGGACATCATGGGCAGTGACCAGAACCCAGCCATGTGGATCGGTCTCGCCTTGCTGGGTGGATGCATCGTGCTGGCCACCATGGGCATCTTGGGACGACAGCTCCGGGACCGGCCAGCCCCTCAGTCACGCATCCTGGCACTGGTCCAGCAGATCCTGATCGAGACGGCACAGATGGTGGGCAGTGGTCGCTACCTGATGATTCAGAGTGCAGTTGCGGCGGCCCAGGTCGTGGTCGTCGTGGTCGCCTTCAGCCTGGCGATGATGGCCAGCGGCGCGGGCGTGGATGATCCGGTGACGTCCGCATCGATGGTCTTAGCGGTCTCGAGCCTGGCCTCATTCGTCCTGCCCCCCACCATGGCCGCAGGACCGGACGCTGCGAGCAGCCTGGTGCTGCCTCACTTCGGCGCAGACCCGACGGGTGCCCTCGCCTACGCGACTGTCTACTGGGTCGTCGCACACTTGCCCGCAGTCTGCATGGGGCTGCCGTCACTCTTCGCGCGCCGCTGAGCGCGACCGCAGCGACTCAGCTTACCGGCGGTGCGTAGCTGGTGAGGTTGATGCCTTCGACGGCAGCCAGGTACTCCTCGATGCTCGGCGTACGACCAAGGATGGTGGACAGGACCACCACAGGCGTTGACGCCAGCAGCGACTCGCCCTTCTTGTCGTCGCTGTCCGCAACGACCCGTCCCTGGAACAGTCGGGTCGAGGTGGCCATGACCGTGTCGCCCTTCTCAGCCTTCTCTTGGTTCCCCATACAGAGGTTACAGCCAGGGCGCTCCAGGTACATCATGTTCTCGTAGGCGGTGCGCGCACTGCCCTTGGGCGCGTTGTCGTCGAACTCAAAGCCCGAGTACTTCTGAAGCACTGCCCAGTCGCCCTCCGCCTTGAGCTCATCGACGATGTTGTAGGTCGGCGGTGCGACCACCAAGGGCGCCTTGAACTCGACCGCCCCCTCCTGACGCTCAATGTTCTTGAGCATCTGGGAGATGATCTTCATGTCGCCCTTGTGCACCATGCAGGAGCCGACGAAGCCAAGGTCGACCGCCTTGGACCCACCGTAGTAGGAGATGGGCCGGATGGTGTCGTGGGTGTAGCGCTTGGAGACGTCGTCATTGTTCACGTCAGGATCAGCGATCATGGGCTCGACGATCTGATCGAGGTCGACCACAAACTCTGCGGAATACTCTGCGTCCTGATCTGGGGTGAGTACTGGCGCCTCCCCCGAGCGAATGCCGGCAATCCTGGCCTCGGCCTTATCGATGAGGCCTTGGAGGACCTGCTTGTCGTTGTCCATGCCTTTATCGATCATGACCTGGATACGGCGCTGGGCGATCTCGAGTGACTCAATGAGCGTGTCCGGCTCAGAAATACAGATCGATGCCTTGGCCTTCATCTCCGCTGTCCAGTCGGTGAAGGTGAAGGCTTGATCCGACAGAAGCGTCCCGATGTGGACCTCAATGATCTTGCCCTGGAAGACATTGTCGCCGAATTTCTTCAGCATCTGAGCCTGAGTGGCATGAACGACATCACGGAAGTCCATGTGGTCCTTGAGCGTGCCCTTGAAGGTCACCTTGACCGACTGTGGAATGGGCATGGTCGCCTCTCCCGTTGCCAACGCGAGGGCCACAGTCCCAGAGTCCGCGCCGAAGGCCACACCCTTGGACATCCGGGTGTGGGAGTCACCCCCGATGATGACGTCCCAGTCATCCACCGTGAGGTCATTCAGCACCTTGTGGATGACGTCAGTCATCGGCGGGTACTCACCCTCGGGATCACGGCCCGTGATGAGACCAAACCTGTTCATGAAGCTCATCAACTTGGGAATGTTCCGACGGGACTTGATGTCCCAGACTGAGGCGGTGTGGCAACCCGACTGGTAAGAGCCGTCCACCGTGGGTGAGATGACAGTGGCTGCCATCATCTCGAGCTCTTGAGAAGTCATCAGTCCCGTCGTGTCTTGAGAGCCGACGATGTTGACCTGCACCCGCACATCTGAGCCCGCATGCAGGACCTGCCCTGGTGTCACACCCACCGCATTGCGGTTGAAGATCTTCTCAACTGCCGTGAGGCCCTGCCCAGCATGAGAGATTTCCTTGGACGTGGCGTAGACCGCGGGCGCATCGATGCCCAAGATGCCCGCAGCTGTGCTCTGCAGCTTCTTACCGAAGACCACAGCATATGAGCCCTGCGCACGGATGAACTCCAGCTTCTGCGGCGTCAGGGCCGCTGAGATGTCGCAGAGCTCTTGGGATTCGTCTTCGTTGTAGAGCTTCTTGGTCTTGGTGTTGATCGTGAGTACGGTGCCGGTGTCTATAGAGAACGCCTGCTCGAGCACCGGCTCGCCATCCTCATCGAGCACAGTCTGGCCATTGGCGTCCCGCTTCTTGACCCAGTTCTTAAGGTCGACGCCGATGCCCCCGGTCACGCCAACTGTCGTGAGGAAGATGGGCGAGATGCCGTTGGTCCCGCCCACGATCGGCGCGATGTTGATGAATGGCACATAGGGACTGGCCTGGACCCCTGTCCACAGCGCCACATTGTTCACACCGGACATCCGAGATGAACCCACACCCATGGTGCCCTTGTCCGCCACGAGCATGACCCGCTTGTCAGGATGCTGCTCCTTGAGCGAGAGCAATACGCCCTGAGATTCCTTGTTGTGCTCGAACAAACACTGTCCGTGCAGCTCGCGATCCGCGCGCGAGTGCGCATCGCTCCCCGGTGAGAGCAAGTCTGTGGAGACATCGCCCACCGCTGTGACATAAGTCACGACCTTGATGATCTCGTCGATCGGGGGCAGCTGGGTGAAGAACTCCGCCTTCGCGTAGCTGTTGAGGAGCTCTGATGCGATGGCGTTTCCGCTGCCATGAGCCTCGGCCAGGCGATCCGTATCCGCTTCATACAGAAAGACCTGAGTCTTCAGGACGTCAGCCGCTGCTCGAGCAATGGCCGCATCCGCGCCGAGTGCGAGGTCCAGAAGCACCTCCACTGATGGGCCACCCTTCATGTGNGAGAGCAGCTCGAGCGCAAAGTTCGGAGAGATCTCATCAACAACAGTGCCGCCAAGGACGACTTCCTTGAGGAACCGCGCCTTCACGCCCGCTGCACTCGTGGTGCCTGGCAGCGTGTTGTAGATGAAGAAGTTCAGGGAGTCCGTCCGATGCTCATGCTGCAGATCCTTGATCTGAAGGATCAGTTCTTCGACAAATGCCGCGTCCTCAATGGGCTTGGGATGCAGGCCCTGGTCTCTGCGGGTGTCGATCTGCTCAAGGTAGTCGGTGTAAAGGCTCATCTGATCTCGAAGGGTGTGTGGTTCTCGGGCGCGCACGCCTACGGTCGGCCCTAATTCAGCAGCCGCCTCAACCCAACCTGAAAAGGTGACCCAGTCCGTCCTGGTCGACNAGTGAGGGCGCTCAGTCCGCGGAAGGCGCGGGGCGGATGTCTGCAATCGGTCGCCCCATCCTTAACACCTGACCCAGCTCCATCGTCCACGAGACACGACCTGGCTCGGTCAGGAGAATGACCGTGCTGCCAAGCTCAAAGCGTCCCATCTCGCCGCCGCGTGCCACCTCTGGTGCAGGCTCCAGCGCCCGGCTCTCCAGCCGCTTTCCGGTGTTGGTGATCTGCTCGTCGAAGACATTGCCGATGCGACCCACGCCGAACGCGCCGACCATGACGTAGGCGATGCGACCAGCAGCTGTGTCCATGTGAAAGACCAGCCGCTCGTTGCGCCCAAACAGCTCATCCACCTTTCGGGTCGCCGCCGCAAAGACGGGCCAGAGCTTGCCCGGCCTGTAGTCGAGGGACAAGATCCGTCCCTGTATCGGCGAGTGCACCCGGTGGTAGTCGGGCGGAGCCAAGTAGAGCACCGCATAGTCACCGCCCTCGTAGCGNNCTGCCTCTTCCTCACCCACGAGCTCGGCCACCGAGGCGGGGCGCCCATCCGCCTGCAAAAAGAGGCCATTTTCGATGCGACCGAAGGTGTGGGCCTTGCCGTCCACTGGACTCACCAGGATGCCATCTGCTTGGTCAATCGGGCGCATGCCTGGCTTGAGGGTGCGGATGAAGAACTTACTGAGGGAGTCGAAGTCATCGATGGACCCCTCAGACTCACTCAGATCGACCGCATACTTTCGAACAAACCAACCGAGCAGCCAGCGATGGGCAAAGCCCGGCAGCCGAAGACGAGCGCCTGCACCAAGCAAGCGCGCACCGCGGTTCTTGGGCACCACGCTGAGCAGGGAGACGATGAGGGCATCATTCACGTCGGGTCTCTCTTGGTTAGGGGGTTTGTCCTGCAGAGGCGTGCATGTACCCCACCTTCTTCCGTTTTCAAGGCCAAGGCTTCCATATGTGGGGCCTGATGGTGATGTTTGCCTTCGCCGCAGCGATCCTGGTCCTGAATCGACGCGCCAAGAAGGTGGGCATCGACCCGGATGTGCTGGTGATGTTTTACCAGGTGATCATCATCGCGGCGCTGCTGGGAAGTCGCCTGCTTCACTTCGTTTTCGCTGAACCAGCACTCTTCTTCGCGGACCCGCTGATCTTCTTCGATGTGAACCAGGGCGGCTTCGCGTTCTACGGCGGCGCCATTGGTGGATCGCTGTCCGGGATCGCGTACGTCCGCTGGAAGAAGATCCCCTTCTGGAAGCTGCTGGATGCGGCCGCCCCGACCTTGATGCTCGGCCTTGCAGTCGGCCGAATGGGCTGCTTCTTCGCCGGCTGCTGCCACGGCCGTCACGTCGCCGGGGCCGAGACCAGCACCCTCCTGTCGATGCCGGGTGGATCGATCGTGCTGACAGATGACATGCCCCTCGTGGCCTTCAACTTCATCTCCGGGGTGGGCGTGGGGAGCATTCATGGTGTGCCCATCCACCCCACTCAGATGTTTGAGAGCCTCGGCGCCCTCAGCATCTTCCTCTTCCTCAGCTGGATGTGGGCCAGCAAGCGCCGCTTTGATGGGCAGATCTTTGGATCACTCCTCATCTTCTACCCGCTCCTGCGAGGCACCATCGAGACCTTCCGGGGCGATATGGTGCGCGGGACCGACTGGTTCGGCTTCCTGTCCACCAGCCAGCTGGTGAGCATACCCACGCTGGTGATCGGACTGGGCTTGCTGGCCGTACGCAGTCGGGCAGGCCTCGCCCCCGAAGAAGAGTGGGTAGACGAGGAATAGCCCACCCTCCCCTCCTGTTCCTCGTGCGAGCCCTCAGAGCAGTGGTACGATGACACCCGGTGGCTGTGCCATTGAAGAGGGAGCATCGTATGGTTGGAATGGGACTGTGGATGGCGATGAGTATGTGGTCAGGAGCGGCCAGTGCGGGAGAAGCACTGGTCCGCAATGATGACCATACCGATGGCGACACCGCCTACTTTATGGGTGGATTTATCGAGGGCGAGTGCTGGGGTTCCATCTTTGTGCCAGAGCCCGGCACCGGACCGTTCTCCATCAAGCACATCGATGCCCTGGTCGGCGGCTCATCGACCAGCAAGATCTTCATCGTCGAATTCTATGAGCTCAGCACCGACGACTTCGAAGACCGAGACCTACTGGCCACCGGTGCGGTCACCATGACCGGATCGACGACATCGATGAACAGAATCGACGTGGCCTCGCTTGAGGCCGGCATGGATGAGCATGTCTTTGACGGCACGATCCCGATGGTGGCCGTCTGCCACGAGGAACATGAAGGCTATCCATCCATCGCCCGAGACGGCAGCATGGACTTCTCAGATAGAAACTACCTGTATGCGTCGCTCTGGCCAGGTGTCCTCGCTTGGGAGTGGTA
>PALY01000038.1 GCA_002707085.1 Deltaproteobacteria bacterium | reverse complement strand
CACGTCAAAGTGCGTCCGAAAGAGAACTTGGAAATCCGTGCGGCGTATCTTCGTGCTTGGCCTGACAAACCAGACGGGACCAATATTCTCTGTGCGGATGGCGATGAAGTGGATGGAAAGAAGCTTGAATGCGCCACATACGACGCCAAAGACAAACACATCGGCTGGGAAGCGAACTTCGGCGTGCATCACACTTTTCATGAACACATGAAGGTGGCACTCGAAACCGCTTGGGCGAAGACCTCAGATCGCATTCCACTTGACCGGGCTGGACTGAATCCTGAGGGCGAATTCTTTACCCTCCAAGCTCGGGCAGCATTCGAGTTCTAGTGTGACTGCGTCGTCCTTTATCGAACTGTACTGCCTGTTATTGGTGGTCGATGTTTTGCTTTCGTGGGTTCAAGAAAACCCACGGCAGTGGCCCAGGCGCATCACGCATTGGCTCACTGAACCACTGCTCGTTCCGCTTCGCGCTATCCTTGATAAAATGCCCACGCGTGGATGGGATTTAAGTCCCATCGTGTTGATCATCGCGCTCACAGGCCTCAAGCTGGTACTGACATGACATTATTTATTTTATTGCTGGCGACCGCTCTGGCCGACGCACCAGGAGACTTGGAGATTGCTTCTTCAAAGGATGTCTCTGATGCCATACGGATGGAAGCGTTCGAACGATTGGTGGATTTGGGTTCTACAGACATGGCCTATGTGTCTGAAATCGCCCAGTCTGAAGCGGCGGATACTCGGCTTCGGTGGGTAGCGATTCGTGCCCTTGGGCAAATCAAAGGAGACCGGTCTCGCAATCTACTGATCTCTTTGTCCGAAGATCCTCAACCGGCAATCCGTACGGCAGCTTGTGGGGCCATGGGTGACTTCGGTCATGAAGACTTTGTTCCCTACTTGGTTCGGCTTGTTCAAGACCCTGCCGTGATTGTTCGTGCAACCGCCACGCAGTCTCTCGCGGCGATGGGCGATGAGCGGGCCATAGACGCACTATCGGATGCCCTACAAGACAAGAAAAACACCTTCCGTGGCCAAAGCATTTGGGTCCGGAAATATTTTGTCGAAGCGCTTGGGGGGATCGGCTCTAAGAAGGGCTATCCAGCCTTGTTGCGTGTGATCGACGATGCCGATGCAACGGTGTCTGGAGCGGTGATTCCAGCATTGGAGTCAATCGCTGGCTTCTCTTACAAAGAAGGGCGGAGTGAAAGCCAGGAAAGAGAAGCTTGGCGTCGCTTTTTGAGCAACGAACTTCGAAATACCCGCTAGCTTCGCACGTCGAGTTTTAGGACCGAACGACCAATTCCCACCGTGTCTCCATTGCGGAGTCGGGAAACCACGATCCGTTGCCCGTTGTGGTAGGTGCCGTTGGTGCTGCCCAGGTCCCGCAGAAAAATCATCTCGCGGCCAAAGACCTCGATGACGGCATGGCGTCGGGAGATCTCTAAGTCTGTCAGGGGAATCTCTCCGGTTTTTCGACCGATGGTGACATTGCCGCGAGTAAATCGAAAGACTTTACCGGCATCTGCACCCGCAACACATTCTACCGTGGCGCGTAGTCCTGGAGGCAATCGCAAGTCTTGGTCGATGACATCACTGCCGCTGCTGGTGCGGTCTTGCGAGCCTTGAAGTTCGACCAGTTCTTCATCCAGTAGCCATGCGAGTTCTGTAGCAGGGGCTTGGCTGGATTCGATTTCACTGTTTTCAGAATCCGCGTCATCAAGCCCTACGAACAAGACCAAACGACTGTTGCCAATCGAGATTTCTGCACCTGGGCGAAGGGTTGCTTCTCTGATCAGTCGCCCGTCGACCAAGGTTCCGTTCGTACTGCCCATGTCTTGGATGACAAACCCGTCATCTCTGCAAAGGATCTTGGCATGTGTGGAACTGACCAAGGGATCGTCCAGCACCAAGTCACCACGCTTGCGGCCAATGACCAACGGTTCATTCGCATTTAGCGGTACATTGAGTCCTTGCCTGGACCCGGAGACAACCTTGAGAAAGGCGCTGGGCATTAGGCGCTACAGCTCTCCACAAAGCTTCGACTTTCTGTGTGATAACGGTTCAGTCGTTTGGGGAGTTCACGCTTCAGTTCTGCGGACAAAAATGCACCGGCGTCAGCGATGGCGCTCATGTCCACCCCTGTGTCCCAGCCTATGGATTCAAGAACGTGGACCAGGTCTTCACTGGCTGCATTGCCAGCTGCACCAGGAGCGTATGGACAACCACCGACACCACCCACAGAACCATCAAAAGTCCGAATGCCTGCCTGCAGTCCAGCCACAATATTTGGAATTGCTGTGCCACGGGTGTCGTGCATGTGAAGGGCCAGTCGTTCAAGAGGGATTCCGGCTTCCGTCACCGACCGCACCACTTCTGTGACTTGGTTTGGATTTCCTGTTCCGATGGTATCGCTCAAGACAATGATGTCTGCACCTGCGTCCGATAGCTGTTTGGCCAATTGTGTGGTGCGCTCTATAGAGACGGCACCTTCATAAGGGCATCCGAACACAGTAGAGATGTATGCGCGCACCACCAAGTCTTCTGCCTTGGCGCTTTCAATGACCTCACGTTGTGCTGAGAGGGTTTCACGTTGGGTGCGGTTTAGGTTTTTCTGGTTGTGCGTTTCAGAGGCAGACATGAACGTAGCGACGTGGGTGAGTCCGCCATCAATGGCACGGTCGAGTCCACGTCGATTGGGAATCAACCCCCAAAAGTTCACACCGTCTGTGTGTGGAAGCCGGGCCACCACCTCTGATGCATCCGCGAGTTGTGGAATCCAGCTGGGTCGCACAAAACTCGTCACTTCGATGTCTTTCACTCCAGCCGCGATCAACCGTGAGATCAGTTCGACTTTTACGTCAGTCGGCACGACAACGGCTTCATTCTGCAGGCCGTCTCGTGGCGACACTTCGTACACGGACACGGATGGTGTGGAATTAATTGGCATCCCCACCATTTTAACACGAGCGAGCGCAAGATCAGTCAATGACGTCGACCCATGAGTGAAATCATGATTGCTTTTTGAGCATGCAAGCGGTTTTCTGCCTGATCGAAGACGACAGATTGTGGTCCGTCAATGACATCTGCGGACACTTCTTCACCGCGATGTGCGGGCAAACAGTGCATAAAGATGGCGCCTGGGTTTGCTGCCCCCATCATATTGGCATTGACTTGAAAGCCTTCAAAGCGCTTTAAGCGCTCTTTGGCTTCATCTTCTTGGCCCATGCTGGTCCACACGTCGGTGTAGATAATGTCTGCATCGGCCGCCGCTTCCATTGGGTCTGCGGTGATTTGAACAGCGCTTCCGTGGAGTGCAGCGAGTTCTCGAGTGCGCGTCACCACGTCGGGGTCGGGCGCGTACCCGTGGGGGTGGCCAACGGCCACATTCATTCCGACTTTGGCGCAACCATACAAAATCGAATGGGCCATATTGTTTCCGTCGCCAATATAGGCGAACTTCAGACCTTGAAGACGTCCAAACTTTTCGGACACAGTTTGAAGATCTGCCAAGACTTGGCATGGATGAAGAAGGTCAGACAGTCCATTGATCACCGGAACGCTTGCGTTGACACCCAGTTCAACCACATCGGAATGAGCGAAGACGCGAGCCATGATCCCGTCCACATAGCGGGCGAGTACTTGCGCTGTATCTGCGATGGTTTCACCACGATGAAGCTGGATGTCGGTGGGGCCGAGATAAATGCCTTGGCCTCCGAGTTGATAGATGCCGGTCTGGAAACTCACGCGGGTTCTCAGAGATGGTTTTTGAAAAATCATCGCGAGGGTCTGTCCCTCACAGGCATCCCGATACGCGCGAGGGTTGCGCTTTACATCGTGCGCTAAATCGACGAGCTTTCGGATTTGTTCGGTGGAGTAATCGGCGAGAGAGATGAAATCTTTGGGCATGGTTCCCCCGATGGAAGGTTGACGCATATGCCTTAGTCCGCCCAGGCCAGTCGCGCTGGCTCAGGGGCAATCAAGATCGGCGACAAATGATTTAGGCGCGTCGGTTTAGCCAAAACCATGCGGGGATTGTCACAGTGCCTACGGCCACACACCAAGAAAGCGTACAGCCAATGGTGACACCGAGAACAGGGACGGCCCACGCTGCCAGGATAGAAAAAAGGCTGACAGATGTGCCGCCAAGCATCATCGGACCTGCGGCTCCCGCCCCCACAGTTTCACCTTGAGAAATCCACAGTGCGCACATTGTCGTGAGGAAAATAGCGGGGAATACAGCGGCGATTCCGGCAAGCATTGCGCCACCATGTTCTGACAGCAAAACGGCGATTCCGATGGCCGCTCCAGCCAAAACTCCTCGGAACAAAAGGGTGATCAGGCTGACCTTATTGTGTCCTTTGGGTGCGGGAGGGTTTCGGAGGCAGGCGAAGATTCCGAAACCTCCCAACAGGACCATCACCACGATGCTGATGGTAAATAGACTGATCTCCCAAGTTTTTAGTATCGAGATGATTTGGACCAGAAGGACGGCAATCACTCCCCATGCGATCAGGTTGATGGTGGCGCATATTCCAAGGCGGACATGTGTCCCAAAGGCTGGGATGCGTGGCGGCACGACCCTCCATAAATACAAAAATATGCCGTTAATGAGCATGCCGGCAGGTGTGATGTACATGGCTTCGCGGAAAGCATCCAAGTTGGGAGCGGACGCATAAATTCCAATGGTTGCAGGTACAATTGTGCTGGGCAAAGAACCGAGTAGACCACCCTTCTTTCCACCGAGTTTTTCGATAACCACGGTGATTGTGATGGCGATTGCTGCAGCGAACAGGGTTGGAAGGAGCCAGACGGGCATGTGCGGAGTGTAGACCGTGTACAGAAACGATGTCTGAAATGGGATGTTTGATTTCGCAAGACGAAGAAAAAAACTCCACTCCCGGGGGGGGGAGTGGAGTTTTTAAGAAAGTGACCCCAACGGGATTCGAACCCGTGTTGCCGGGATGAAAACCCGGTGTCCTGACCTGACTAGACGATGGGGTCTAAAGAGTGGGCCGCACAGGATTCGAACCTGTGGCCCTCGGCTTAAAAGGCCGGTGCTCTACCAACTGAGCTAGCGGCCCCCAGAACATTCGCCTTCTAACGGGAAAGGTTCTCATGTGTCAATGGATTGCTTCGCGGAAAAGTGATTCGCGTGGGATTACTTGCTCTCGACCTGGGCCAACGCTGACCAATCCGATCTGGATGCCAACCAGCGATTCTAGTCTCTCAACGTAGGCTTTGCAGGTTTCTGGTAGCTCGTCATAAGACCGACAAGCTGTGATGTCTTCATCCCAGCCGGGCATGGTTTCATAGATAGGATTTCCACTAAATCGTGATTCACCTTCTGGGGTGTCGTAGGACACTCCAATCTGAATTTCTTTGATTCCGCTCAATACATCGAGTTTTGTCAGCACAAGATTTGTGACGCCATTGAGTCGAATGGCGTGTCGAACCATGGGGGCATCAAACCAGCCACATGAGCGAGGTCGACCCGTGGTGGCTCCAAATTCTCCACCTTGTGAGCGAAGGGCTTCTTCTTGTTCGGGTGGCAGCTGCGTTGGGAAGGGGCCTGCACCCACCCGCGTTGCATAGGCTTTTACGATGCCTACGACCGCATGTAGGTCTTTGGGTCCCATACCTGTTCCCGCTGCCGCATTTCCAGCCACAGTGTTGGAGGATGTGACAAAGGGGTATGTGCCGTGATCTACATCTAAGAATGTTCCTTGCGCGCCTTCAAACAAAATGGATTCACTTTGGTCTGCTGCGCGATGAAGATGACCGACGGAGTCACCGATATACGGTGCGAGGCGTTCAATTAAGGGTTGAGCCCATTCGATCAATTCGTCGATGGAAACGGATTTGGCTCCGTACCACTCGGTGAACATACGGTTTTTTTCATCCAGCGTGCTTTCTAAATCTTTTCGTAGGCGGGCAATGTCGAGCAAAGCTCCTGCCTGCACTCCGCGTCGTGCAACCTTATCTTCATAGGCCGGCCCGATGCCTTTCTTTGTGGTTCCGATCATGTCACCACCCAAGGCTTGTTCTCGAAGGCCATCGAGGGTTCGATGGATCGGAAGAACCAGGTGAGCGTCGGCGCTAAGCAATAAAGTTTCGGGACCTACACTGTGGCCACGCTTTTCTAAAGCGTCTAGCTCGCCCACCAGTACTTCTGGGTCCACCACCACCCCGTTTCCAATGACACAGGTGGTGTGTGGCTGAAGTACACCGGATGGAATCAGATGCAGAATGACTGTCTCTCCATCAACGACCAGTGTGTGTCCTGCGTTGTTTCCTCCTTGGAAACGAACGACATGACGCGCATTGGCTGCAAGTAGATCGACAATTTTCCCTTTGCCTTCGTCACCCCATTGGAGTCCGACGACAACGGTATTGTGAGTAGCTCGTTGGCTTTGCATAGCTCACCCCTCTCCGGTTTCGGAGGCGAGTGTGACTAACGCTGGTCAGCGCTCAGCGCACGTTCCTAAGGCCGGTCTTTGCACGTTGATTCTTCGGATCCAATTGCAAGACGGTTTGATACTCACGTTTTGCGTTGAGTCCCATGTTGAGTTCTGCGTACAAATCTGCCAATACGAGTCGATAATCTGTACTTTTTGGACTCTTCGAAACGGCTTCTCGAAGGTGTGTCAGTGCCTCTCGTTTGTTGTGTTCGACGTGAATCAAAAGATTGGCCAATCGGTAGTGAGGCAGCCCATCTAAGGGCTTCATTTTGCACGCTTCGGTGTATTGATGGATGGCTTCTCGGTAATTGCTCAGGCTTTCTGCACTTTCGCCCGCTTCCACATGACGTTGGGCCAGTGTGGTTCGTGACTCCCGTCGTGCGAGTTCGTAGAGCGCCCGGTATTCTTTGTTGTCCGGTTCAAACTGACAGGCGAGATGAAGTGCTGAAACCGCTTTGGTGGTATTGCCTTCATCGTAATCCTGTTTTCCTTGATCAAAATACCGCCTTGCTCGGCCGACTCGTCCTTTCATCTGGGCTTTCAACTGCTGGATAGCGCGAGAGCGGGCATCTCTCGGTTTGGAAGCAACCCTTTTCCGGTTGAGTTCTTCTTGCTTGCGCCTGGCGCGTCGGCGTTTCCTGGCGGCAATGGCTTCGGGTGATTTTGGATCGATATTGCGCTGTTTTGATGCAGCTTTTGAAGTGGCCTTTGGGGAGGCTTGCACAGCCATGGCTGCGATCAGTTTTTTATTGTCTCGATCGAAGCGACGTCGACCATCTTTGTCCGAAAGCACTTTGTAGGCTTTGGTGATCTGAATAAAAATGAACTGTAATTTTTGTGCATAGTCACCCAAGTCCCGACGGAAGTGTCGATCAGGGTGCCAGTCTCGCGACAGTTGGTAGTACGCTTTTTGAATGTCATCGACTTGTGCATCGGGCGCGACTCCAAGCACACCATAGTGATTGCCGGCGGATGCATGCTCATGAATGCTGTCGAGCGAGCCAATCTCTGCTTCTGTTAGATCACCAGTCCCCATACTTGCAGCATATCGAATGCGAAAGCTTCCGTACCACTCAGTCTTTTTCTTCGGAGCCTGCGCGAGGGTGAGCCGAGCGGTAAACGGACAATAAGTGGGCAGCGTCTACGTGGGTGTAGCGCTGGGTGGTCGACAACGAAGCGTGACCCAATTGTTCCTGAATGGCGCGAAGGTCTGCACCGGATCCGAGGAGGTGTGTGGCGCAACTGTGGCGGAGCGCATGAGGGTGAAGGCCCGAGATTCCATTTGTAGCGCCCGCATCACGGACAATTTTCCAAGCAGAGCGTGAACTGAGGCGGGTGTAATGACGATTCAAAAACAACGGACCGTTGTTTGGGATTTGTTCCAGCCAATGACCTAGGGCATCGGCAGCGGGTGGGCCGAAAGGAACAATTCGTTCCTTTTTGCCCTTACCCATCACTCGGACCAGTCGTTCTGACACGTCTATATTATGTACGTCCAGTTGAACGGCTTCTGACACACGAATGCCAGACCCATACATCAGTTCAAGAAGGGCTCGGTTTCTGGCCAAGTACCAGCCACCCTGGCTGGGTTGCTCCACCACAATAGCGGCCTCTGAGACATCGAGGAACCGAGGTGTTTTCTTGGGCAATCGAGGCCGTTGGAGTCGCGCGGCAGGGTTGATGTCGAGAATTCCTTCCCGTTGTGTCCACTTGTAAAAACTTCTGATCGCTGCAATTTTTCTGGCCATGGTTGCCGGGGCGAGAGCCGTCTTCTTTCTTTTTTCACCCCCAAGCCGGGCCCATGACAGCCAACTTCTAAGATCGTGGAGGGTTGAAGTTCGGAGTGTTTTGTCTCTTTTTTCAAGAAATAGAGACAGGCCTTCTACGTTGCGTATGTATGCTCGAAGCGTGTGCGGTGACGCCCCACGTTCTGCACGTAAATAGTCTTCCCAGCGTTGAAGATCGCGATTCATCAATTCCCAAGGTACACCCTGGACGCGTCAAGTGTAAAATTGCTTTTTGGCCTACGGCCATAGAAGAGGGTGTTTGCGCATCTCCAGATCGAGGGGTAATCAATGCCGCTTGAACTGTACTCGAGACGTTCCATTTTGTTTATGGACGTCCTCGTGGTCCTGATTGCTCAGAGGTAGCTGAAACTATGGGAAAACCACTCGTCATCGTCGAGTCCCCCGCTAAAGCTAGAACCATTGCCCGATTTTTGGGTGGCGACTACCAAGTCGAGGCTTCTGTCGGACACATCCGTGATCTTGCTCGAAAGAAGAGTGAGTTGACCAAGAAACTCCAGGGTGTGGAAGGTGCTGAATATTCAGTCGATATCGGAGATGGGTTTAAGGCTCTGTATGTCACGCATCCGGATAAAAAGGATCTCATCAAGCATTTGAAAAAGTGCCTTGAAGATGCNCCCGCCCTCTACCTCGCAACTGATGAAGACCGTGAAGGAGAGAGCATTTCGTGGCATTTGCTTCAAGCATTNAAGCCGGACCCAAANTTGCCGATCCATCGTTTGGTGTTCCATGAAGTCACAGCTTCAGCCATTCAAAAAGCGTTGGATACACCCCGTTTTGTGGACGAAAATTTGGTTCGAGCGCAAGAAGCTCGACGCATCGTTGATCGTCTGTTTGGCTATCCGATGTCGAACCTTCTTTGGCGGAAAATCCGGCCGTCTCTCTCTGCTGGACGAGTACAGTCTGTTGCGGTCNGTCTGGTGGTCGACAGAGAGCGCGCCAGAATGGCTCACACGTCGGCTGAATGGTGGGACATCCGGGCGATGTTTCAACACCCTGAAGGAAGCTTGGATGCGAATCTGACCCATTGGCAAGGCGCCCGCATTGCGACGGGTAAAGACTTTGATTCCAACGGAAAGCTAAAGAACACCAAATTGAAACTGCTTGATGCAGCAGGAGCGAAGGCTGCATGTGAAGCCATGGCGACGGGTGGTGGAGTCGTTTCAGGTGTCGACGAACGTCCATATGTGGACAAACCATCGCCACCGTTCACCACTTCAACCTTGCAACAAGAAGCCAACCGTAGGCTCAAGTGGACGGCCAAGCGNACCATGAGTGCCGCACAACGTTTGTACGAGAATGGGTGGATCACCTACATGCGAACGGACTCCATCACCTTGTCCAAGCAAGCCATTGCAATGGCGCGCAGTTTGATCAAGGCGGAATACGGTGACAAATATTTGCCCGATTCACCGCGCNTTTATTCGGGCAAGTCCAAGAACGCCCAAGAGGCGCATGAAGCCATTCGGCCTTCAGGAGATAATTTCCGATCCTTGGCGGAAGCCAAGCGGGAACTCGGTGCAGATGAACAGCGTTTGTACGAGTTGATTTGGAAACGGACAGTCGGTTGTCAGATGGAGAATGCACGGGGCCGTACGGTCACGGTCCGCATTGCTGCTGGCGACGGATCCTTTGAAGTCAAAGGCAAGACGGTAGACTTTCACGGGTATCGTTTGGCTTATATTGCGGGTTCGGATGATCCCGAAGCGGCTGCTGCTGACATGGAACGCTTGCTTCCACCTGTGAAAGCAGATGATGTGCTTTCAGTAGATGATTTCGAAGCCCGGAAGCATGCGACCAAGCCTCCACCAAGATTGACTGAGGCGGCTTTGGTCAAGGAGTTGGAAGAGCGGGGGATCGGTCGTCCATCCACTTTCGCTTCTATTATCGATACGATTTTACGGCGCGACTATGTGTTCAAGAAAGGAACGGCCTTGGTGCCAACTTGGACGGCTTTTGCAGTGACGCGTTTGCTGGAGTCTGAACATTTTTCATGGTTGGTCGAGTATGATTTTACGGCCCGCATGGAAAATGATTTGGACGGAATTGCTGAAGGAAAAGGCGAGCGTACGACCTACCTAGAGAATTTCTGGGGAACATTGCAGGAGTCTTTGAAGGTGGGGATCGATGCCATCGACCCAAGGACTGTGTGTACGATTGATTTGGGTGAGTTGCCGGCAAAAGTCTGCAAGAGCCTCAAGATCGATGAGGAAACCCATGTTGTCGTTCGGGTAGGAAAGTTTGGTCCATTCCTTCAGGCTGGAGAGATTACCGCCAACATTCCCGATGAACTACCACCAGACGAAATGACCATCGAGAAAGCATCCGAGCTTCTCCAAGGACCCAAGGTTTTGGGTGTAGATCCCGAAACGGGGAAAGATGTTTTGCTCGCGAATGGGCGATTCGGTTGGTATGCGCAGCTTGGCCACAATGAAGAAGAAGAAAAGCCCAAACGGAGTTCAATACCCAAGAAGTTCCGTCCGGACGATGTGACCTTGGAGATGGGGCTGAGTCTGTTGAGTTTACCGCGCAATTTGGGCGCCCATCCCACCCTTGGTGATGACATCATGGTTCATGATGGTCGGTACGGTCCTTATGTGAAGTGCGGAAAGGAAACGCGAAGCATTAAGGATAAGAACCCACTCAAGCACACAGAAATATCCAAAGATGAATGTATCGAATTGCTTGCTCAAGAAAAGGCGGGAAGTAAGCGTTCGGAGCCGCTTCGTGAACTGGGTGTAGACCCGGTGACAGAACAGCCCATACGCCTCATGGATGGCCGGTATGGCCCCTATGTGAAGTGTGGCTCTACCAACGCAAGTATTGGAAAGGGTGTAGANCCGGANTCATTGACGCTGGAAACCGCGATTGAGTTGATTCGGGCAAGAGAAAAAGCACCCAAGAAGAAGCGGCCTGCACGACGAAAGAAGACGGCAACGAAGAAGAAGAAATAGGTCAGGCTTATTGCTTGGCCATGTTTCAGCCTTTTGTGGTGTCTGCGTATAGATTGCGCTCTTTTGCGCTTGTATCTACGGTCACTCGGTCCCCGGGTAGCCTTTGTATCCATCCGGTCAGTTCGAGGGCAGCCAGCGCTACAGAAACTTCGGATTGACCCAGGCCTGTGCATTGTACGATGTGGTCGAAGGTGTCTCCGGTATCCAGTGCAGAGATGACCCGTACTTGATGGGAGCATGAAGGTAACGGTCGTTTTTGTTTAGAGAGAACCTCTCGCCCCAGACACTGCAAAACATCGTCAGCATCACGAATTAATGCAGCGCCCTCCATGAGCATGGTGTTGCACCCGGTTGAAGTTCTGTCGCTGGGATGTCCTGGAACCACCATCAATTCTCGCCCTTGTTCTAGGGTTTGACGCGCTGTGATTCGTGTACCTGATCGCATGGTGGCCTCTACGACAACGGTTCCATCACACAGGCCGCTAATGATGCGGTTTCGCTGTGGGAAGGTGTACCGACTCGCGGGTATTTTGGGTGGAAATTCGGACAACACTAGGCCCCCGGAAGACACGATGCGTTCTATGATTTTGCGTTTCTGACTGTTGATGGCTTGTTCGATTCCTTGCCCCAAAACGGCGATGGTTTTGTCGGGTCTTGCAAGGTGGGCTGCGGTATCAATTCCGTAGGCGAGTCCGCTGACCACAACACATCCAGCTTGGGTCAAACCATGTGCCAATGAACGAGCGGTGTCGATGCCTCGTTGTGTACACCGTCTGGCTCCCACGATGGCTACACACGTTTCTGAAAGTAAGTCTTGGTTGCCCATAAAGAACAGAACGGGTGGCGCGAAAGGGACGACCCCCAAACCTGAGGGGTAGGTGGGCTGTCCCAATAGAAGCGAATCTTGGCAAGATGAAAGAGGCTGTGATGTGCGAAGCCTATGAATGTGCCGGGAGTGTATATCCGAACGTTTAAGTTGTTGATCCGTACAGCGGTCGAGTAGGTGTCCGTGGGTAGCCAATGCTTGAGACAAGTCGATGCGTCCGCTGAGTGTAGCGGCGCCGTGCCAAAAGCCAGTGATTGTGTACATGGTGTCTCCGAAGACACCCACACGAATCTATGAACCAATCAGGCTCGTAGCGCTTGGTTGGTTTTCTGCAACTGTCAGTTCAGTCGCGTCAAGATCTCAGAACCCACAGCGATAGAACGGTGGGCATCCGTGATGACAGCTGTGGCCGAGTAATCATCCACTCGCACAACCACCAATCTGCCCACAACACTGGGGGGCAGGTGTACGTCAGGTCTCTTTGTGTCCAGAATTTCGTCCCGGCGGGTCACCACGTAAAAGCTGTTCCCAACACGAACGCCGTCAGCGCGGCCACGATCAATGAATACAGTTTCACCGATGGCTGCGAGGGTGTTCATGTGGTCCATGCGTGCGACGATTTGACCTTCAAGATCGCCAACAGGTTTTCCAACTTCCAGCTCCACAGTGATGGGCATGGCCGGGCCTACCAAATCTCCACGGAACAGTTCGATGTATGACTCGCGAACGGTTGCGCTCAGGTAGTCACCGTATTTGTGAACCACCTTGAGTTCTCCAAGTACGCGATACATGTTTCCGTACTTTTGACGACGAATCCGAGGGTGTCGAACGCGTTTCTTTTCCTGTCGAAATACCGACAGGATGTCTCCGCATTCATATGCGTCCGGATCATCCACTTTCACGTAGACCAAATTGTCTTCGGACAACATGATGGATGGTTCACGTGCTTTCGCGATTTCGCCGAATACTTCCAGATCGTTCTTTTTGCGAAGAAATGCTGGTGCTGTGTATTTGTCTGCCGCCAGATTGTTTCCGAAGCGAAGGTCCGGGCCGCACTCGACCTCGATTTCCGCATAATCTAGGCCTTCTACACTGAAGCCATCTCGTGTGGTTTCCAACTCAACACTGGGAGGTTCGATGAGTGAACCCATCTTGAAGACGATTCGGTTGCCTGGATAAATCCAGTGAGGGTTTGTGATGTAGTCGTTGATGGACCACAGTCGAGGCCAATAGTAGGAGTTGCCTAAGAATGCTTGAGCGATCTCCCACAAGGTGTCCCCGGGTGCGACCGTGTAGAACTCTGGTGAGCCCGCTTCAGTTGGCACGTAGCTGACTTGATCTCCGGAACCGGTGTAGTTCGGTACGTCCTCGGCACTGGCAGTGCCGATGTTGAGAATCAAGGCTGTGATCAAAGTCCACATAAAAATGCCCCATTAGGAACCAAGTTTCTCAGCCCGGGTGGGCTTCTGTCAAACGTTCTCAGCACTGCTTAACCGCCAGTTCGCCCGTAATCATCCTGATGTCGCACAACGTCGTCCAATTCTGGAGTAGATACTTCAAGAACCGAGACGTCTGTTATTGCCTCCATTCTATGTTTTCGATGTGGTGCGATGTGTGCTGCCATGCCAGTTTCAAGGATTANATCTTGGATGTTCCCATCGTCGTCTTCCAGTTCAAGCTTCATGGTTCCAGTCAGGATTCGGATGGTCTCATCCTTGATTTCATGATGTTGTAAGCTGAGTCTGTGCCCGGCTGTGATGTGAAGAATTTTACCGACGTAGCGTTCTGTCTCCGCCCAGATTTCTTCGTGTCCCCATGGCTTGTCTACAGTTCTACTCATGGGGCCTCCGTAATCATCAAATCTCGAGTACCCAAGATGGAAGACAGGTTTTTCCGAGCGGCCACGGCTGCGTCTTCGCTTGGATAACTACCGACTTTCACCCTGTACCAGTTCTTACCTCGGACCAGCGCTGTGACGCGGTAGGCCTTCATTTTTCGCTCCCGCAGATCCTCAACGCGTGCATCTGCGTCGGCGACATTGTCATAGCTCGCGACCTGCACAGACCAACCACTTGCTGGAACAGGTGCGCTTTTGGGTGGGTCTGGCGGTGGTTCAGGTGTGGCTTCTTCGGCGGGTTTTACCGCTGTTTCAACAGAGGCCTCTTTTTCTTTCTCGGGGACTTCTGGTGGGTTGTCCTCTGTGAGCGCTTCAGGAAAAGCCAAGGGCGGAGCGGCAGACTGCGCTGCTTCGACCTCCCGAAGGAGCGCCTCCAATGCATCTTCTCGGTTTGGGTCCGGTAGGAGGGTGTCCGAGTTGGCAGATTGTGGCGAGTCGGCTTGCTTTCTACCGACCTGTATTCCGACAAAAAAGGCCAATAAGGCGATGAACAGTGTGGCTGTTCCAAGGGCTGCCAAGTGGCCCCGGGTGATCCAAATTTCTCGTCCGTTTTGCGTCTGCACTCAATTACCCGTTGGTCCATTCATCATATTGGCTTTCATCGCTTTCGTCGCCCGGACGAAAGGTAACCACAGAGGCATTTTCGACCAACGCGGCTCTCCATTGCCCGACTTCATGTGCGATCCCGTCCAAAACGGACTGTACAAAACGTCGATCATTCGCAACCAACGCAATGCAAAGGATGGCGCGTCCGTGGTCTTCAAGATGTCCAGTTTCGGAAACACTCAGGTTGTGTCGAGCCCGCAATCGGTCTCGAATTTGGGAAACGGCACGTCGCTTGTCTTTTAGGCTGCGGGAGCCTGGCACACGCAGGCCCAATCGCAAAAGACCAATCCAGCATGACTCATCCGGAGCAGGAAGAAACACGGCAGTCTTAAATTACTTTGGTTTCTTCTTCTACGAATGTTTCAAGAACATCGCCGACCTTGATGTCGTTGAAGCCTTCGAGGTTCATACCGCATTCGTAGCCCTTCTCGACTTCGCGGACATTGTCCTTGAATCGACGCAAGCTGGCGAGTTTTCCAGTCCAAAGAATGACACCTTCGCGAAGCAACCGAACTTGGTGCGCCCGCGCAATGGAACCTTCCATGACCATGACACCCGCGACCGTACCAACTTTTGGAATTGGAATGGTCTGACGAATCTCTGCAGTACCCTTGATGACTTCCTCGATTTTCGGAGCGAGCAAGCCCTTCATGGCGGCTTCTACGTCTTCGATGGCTTCATAAATCACGTTGTATGTACGGATTTGTACAGCGTACTCGTCAGCGGCATGACGCGCTTTTGAGTCTGGACGGACATTGAAACCAATGATGACTGCACCGTAGGTCTGAGCGAGGGTGACATCGCTAACAGACACTCCCCCGACTGCAGAGTGCAGAATCTTGACGTTGGCACCTTCCACATCGATCTTGTCGAAGGAACTCTTGATGGCTTCCAGGGTTCCGTTCACATCGGCCTTGACGATCAGGTTGAGTTGAACCTTTTCGCCTTCGTTCGCTTGTGCCAGTAGTTCTTCCAAACTTACGGACTTGGGAGCGATGTGGGCGTTGCGGCGAATGATATCGGCGCGATGTTCGGCCAAAGCACGGGCTGCCTTGTCATCTTCTACGATGGCAAAAGAGTCTCCAGCCGTTGGGACATCTTGCATTCCGGTAATTTCAACCGGCATGGATGGTCCAGCTTCTTTCACTGGCTTTCCATTACAGTCTGCCATCGCTCTGATTCGTCCCCAAACGGATCCCATCGCGACGGAATCACCCTTTCGGATGGTTCCTTTCTGTACGATCACTGTCGCAACTGGACCGCGTCCAGTTTCAATGCGGGATTCAAGGACGCTTCCTTCACCATGACGTTCCGGATTGGCCTTGTATTCGGCCACCTCGGCGAGCAATAGAATGTTCGCGAGAAGATCATCCAATCCGTCACCCTTGAGTGCGGAAACGTTGCACATGATGGTGTCCCCACCGTACTCTTCTGGAACCAGTTCGTGTTCCATTAGTGCTTGGCGCACAGTATTTGGGTCGACGCCAGGCTTGTCACATTTGTTGACTGCAACCAGAATTTGAACGCCGGCTGCTTTGGAGTGATTGATGGCTTCTACAGTCTGCGGCATGATTCCATCATCTGCAGCAACGACAAGGATGACGATGTCCGTCACCTGCGCTCCACGTGAACGCATTTCAGTGAATGCAGCGTGGCCAGGAGTGTCGATGAAGGTGATCAGTTGACCTTCATGACTGACTTGGTATGCAGCCGTGTGTTGCGTAATACCGCCAGCTTCACCGTCGGCGACGTTGGCCTTTCGGATGGTATCCAAGAGTGTGGTCTTACCGTGATCGACGTGACCCATGATGGTGACGACAGGTGGCCGAGTTGTGAGGTTTTCCTCACCTTCTTCAGCTTCTACCTGAATCATGTGTTCTTCTTCTGAGAAGGTGGTGTTCACAATCTCAAACTTGAACTCTTCTGCGACCAGTGTGGCTGTTTCGATGTCGAGTTCATCATTTGCTGTGGCCATTTGACCCATGGCGATAAGGCTTTTGATGACTTGACCCGTTTTTACACTCATCCCGTGGGCCAAGTTTGAAACGGATATCGTGCCATCGACCTCGACGCGGCGCTTGATGGCTTTCGCCATTGGAGAAGCCTTCTTGGGCCCCGAAGAACGACGGCTCTTACGACGACGGCGAGTCGCTGACGCGATGTCGTCCATGTACATCTCTACACGAGTACGACGGTCCTTACCGCCACGTCGGGCGCGGCCAGATGCTTTGCGCTTCTCTTCGATCTCGGCATCACTGGAGCGGCCACGGCCTGGACGAGTCTTGTTTTGTTCGTCTCTCCACTGCTTTTCTTTCGTTTCTTTTTTGGCTTCGGGTTGAGCGGGTGCAGCTCTGGTCGCCTCGGGATTTGTTGGGTCGTATCCTGGAGGTGGTCGGACAACCGCGGAACCAAGTCCTGGAAAAGCCTTGTCGCCTGCCTTTGGTCCACCCAGTCGAGGAAGACCTTTGCTTGGCGAGCCACCAGCTCTTGGCAGGCCGCTTGCGAGTTTGGATGTACCTGTTTCGGCGCTTTTGTCTGTATCTGCGGCTGCCTCAGCGGACTCCTCGTCTGAGCCACTGCTTTCTTCGGCCTTGTCCGCATCCGTCGCTTCTTCCGCAGCTTCCGCTTTCGCTTCTGCTTTATCGGTGTCAGCCGGTGCTTCTTCGGCGGGTGCTTCAGTCGCAGCTTCAGTTTTGGCTTCTACTTCGGCTGAAGTTTCGGCTTCTGCAGGAGCTTCGGTCTCTGATGGAGCCTCTTGCTCTTCCGCAGCTTCAGTTTTGGCTTCTGCTTCGACTTCCTTTTTGGCGGTTTTCTTGGTGTCTTTCTTCGTCGTCTTCTTTGCAGCCTTCTTTTTGACTGGCTTCGCTTCAACTACTTCTTCTGCCGCAGGTTCTGCTGCTGCCTCGTTCTCAGGCTCAGCCGCAGGTTCAGTCGCTTTGGCGGCGACGGGCAATTCTGGTGGCTCTTCTGCAACATCAGCTTTTCGACGACGGCGAATGACCCGAGCCCCGACGCGTGTCGAGACTCCGCCGGTGCTTTCACCATCCTGAGTTTTGCTCGAACGCCGAGTTGTGGTCGTTCTGTTGAGTCGTTCAATGAGATCCTTGGTCGACATCCGATTCCCTTCTCGCCGGAGTACCCGGGCTTCACCTTTGAGGTTGAGAAACCTCTTGGCTGATTGCCAAAATGAAAGTAGCCCCTGGGTTGCAGAACAGTGGTTGCTGTCTGCAGAAAGCCTGGCAAGCTAACCCAAGCTGTCCCATCGCTGCAACTGTCCAATTAGGCGCCGTGTGGCTTGACCGGACCTTAATCCGACCACTGCACGAGGCCCTTTGCCAATTAAAGCGCCAAGGGAAGCTTTGTTTGTGCTTGATAGTGTAGTTTTAAACTTGATAAAATTAAATGAAGTTGAGGTTTTGATTTTCGTGCCTGCGTCAGCGGCTATCAATATTCCGATGAAGTTTTCTGGATCTTTTGATTCGAAAATCGAGTGTCCACTCCGGATTAAGCCCTGACGATTCGCAAGTTGGAGGTCGGATTCCCAGCATTCTTGCAGGTGTGAACGAACATCTTCCCTCAGTCGACTGAGGTCAAGAGACTCCTTTTGGGTTGCGCGTACCAACAGGTGAGGGCGTTTCATTGCCTTGTCCACGCATGACTTGGATGTGCACAGCCAGCCTCTCTTCCCAGAAGTCTCCTGTTTGATACATGCAGTACCAACCAACAATGATCCCTCTGGGCTTACACCCAGAGGGATCATGTTTTGACTGCTGGCCCGTTTTCTACAGGCGATGCACATACGAGTCGGCAACGTTTTAGGCGTCCTCGGGTTCTGGCGGAAGTTCTTCTTCACCTGCAGCGTCTTCTTCCGGTTCTGGCGGAAGTTCTTCTTCACCTGCAGTGTCTTCTTCAGGCTCTGGCGGAAGTTCTTCTTCACCTGCAGCGTCTTCTTCCGGTTCTGGCGGAAGTTCTTCATCATCTGCAGCCTCTTCTTCTTGTGGGGCTGCATTCAGGCGCTCACGATCTTCCAGGATGATTTGGTCGAGTACATCGCCTGTTTGTTCGATGATGGTTTCCGCGTCCTCGTCTTCGATTTCCAGGATGGAACCCAGTTCGTAGGCTTCCGCATCGAAGAGTTCTTTGGCGCTTCGATAGCCATGACGAATCAGAAGTTCGACCTGATCTTCGTTAAGCGCAGCGACACGAGACAGCTCTGAACGAGCAGCTTCGGTCACTTCAGCGTGACGTGCATCAGAGAAGATGTCGATTCGCCAACCCGTGAGTTGGGCCGCAAGCCGGACATTTTGACCCCGACGACCAATGGCCTTTGAAAGCTGATCGTCTGGGACGATGAGTTCCATGGAGTGCGTATGTTCATCAATGAACACCCGTGTGACATTTGCTGGAGAAATCGCGTGAACGATGAATCGAGCAGGGTCTGGGTGGAATGGAATGATGTCGATGGCTTCACCGCGAAGCTCTTGGACAACCGCTTGTACACGGGATCCCTTGAGTCCGACGCATGCGCCGACTGGATCAACATCACGGTCCATACTGGACACGGCGATCTTGGCGCGGTGACCCGGTTCGCGGGCGCAAGCCTCGATGCGAACGATGCCTTCGTAGATTTCTGGCACTTCAAGTTCGAAGAGCTTCATCAAGAGGCCTGGATGTGTCCGACTCAAGACCACTTGGGGTGACTTGGATGCTCGGGTAATGTCCAGCACGTACGCTTGAATCCGATCACCTTGTCGGTACGTCTCGGTTTGTACTTGTTCGCGCTTGGGAAGAATGGCTTCTGCACGGCCCAAGTCGACAATGATGTTGCCTTTTTCAAAGCGGCGAACGATACCTGTGATGAGTTCACCCTTGCGGTCCTTGAACTCATTGAATGTCATTTCGCGTTCGGCATCACGGATCTTCTGAATGATGACTTGCTTGGCAGTTTGTGCCGCAATTCGTCCAAGATCTTCAACACCAACTTTGATTCCGAGGGAGTCTCCGACTTCACATTCGGGGTCAGCGATGCGGGCAAGATCGACGCTGATCTCCAGTTCGTCGTCTTCAACATCATCCACGACAGTTCGGAACTCAAAGAGTTCGACCTCACCGAGGTCTTCATTGAACTGGGCTTCGAGGTCGCGCTCAAGTCCAAAGCGTTTGCGGCCAGCGGCCACCATCGCTTGCTCGAGAACCTCGATGAGGATGTCGCGGGGGATGTTCTTTTCTCTTTGAACAGTATCCACTAATCGTGCGAGATCGCTAATCATTGCTCGGCTCCTTGTTGCTGATTTTCCGCATTCATCGCGGAATGAATCTGATTGAACTCATCGAGGTTGAGAACCAAGTGGCCCCAGTCCATTTCGATGAGCGGTACATGATGGGTTTCTCCGTCCACTTCGATCACGATGTTTTCGTTTTCGAAGCCACGAAGTGTGCCCGTATATCGACGGCGTTCTACGCCAGGAATCAGTCTGAGTTTGGCCCGAAAGCCCTCGAATCGGATGAAGTCTTCCGCTGTCTGAACGGGACGATTGATCCCGGGGCTGGAAACCTCTAGACGGTACGCGCTCTCCATGGGGTCTTCCACATCCAATACAGGAGAGAGGGCGCGACTAATTCGGGCGCAATCGTCGATTCCAAATTCCGGCCCATCGCAGTACAGGCGGACGATGTTTCCGGTTGAATCACCCGTCAATTCGATGGCAACCAGCCGAAACCCCTCAGCGGCAACAGTGGGTTCGACCACTGCGCGAATTTGCTGTCTGAGATTGAGGCGTATTGAGGCGTCCATGTTTTGCTTTGACCAAAAAAAAAGAGGGGAGGGGCCGACCGGCCGCTCCACTCTAGGGTGTGCGTATCCGAAATGTGGGCGCCAGCTAATTCTAGGCTGGGCGACAGTCAAGGAACTGGGGACAGTTCCAGGGGTGCTGCGTCAGGACATCGCTGATCTTGGTTTGCTTTCTCGATTTCCTCTGTCGAAGCTCTGTTCTCGGATGTTTGGATGGTGTACTCGATGAAATCAGACACCACCACTCGGGCCTGAGCGCCTTCTTTTACACACGCTCTGGAACTCCAGAATTGCAGAATGGCGTTCCTTCGTTCAGCGAAGGTTTCAAGAACAGGCCCATTGTTGCTTTCGGGCAGGCCAGCCGTCCATATCTGCTCCAGCATGTCGGGGATCTCTTCTCCCAATCGCTTGTCCATGGCGTGGGCGACAACCGCGGATTGCCATTGACCCATCTCGTATCGGGTGCTTCGAACCACATCTTCCTTAAAGTGTGCGAGTCTTCGTTTGCTGATCACCTGCCCGCCTGCTTGAATACACGCGGGGGTGATGGTCAGCGGGGGCAAACACCACAAGTATCGGAGCCGATTGTCTTTTGCTCCCGGTGGATCAATGCGTACCGGTGTTCGCTTGATGCGCATCCAGGCGTCGTCATCTAAGATTACGGTTGGGTGGTACGGGGTGTCCGGTTTGTAGACCGTTCTTCCGTTTTTCGTTTTGCCTTCGCGGTACCCCATCATCTTGAGATTTCGAACCACTTCTCCACGTCTTCTCGCAATTTCCATTTCACCCATGATGATCAATTCTTCACTGGCTGCGTTTGAATCGGCATCTTCTGTGTGGGTAGAGTCTTCGGCACGAGAAGGTCCCGCCAAGATCACCCAGAGAAGTAGGCTATTGGCCAGAGAATTGAACAGCATCAAACAGTAGGCTTGGACTTCGGCATGCGCCATTGGTCCAAGTGTCATTTGCGGCTTCTACGAAACCATCCATTAGATCGAAAATGGAACCCGTAATGTTCATTTCAGAGATTGGGCTGACGGCCTTGCCAGCTTCGTACAGGGTCCCACGAATACCAAAAGAGTATCGACCCGTTGTTGGGTTGGAATTCCCACCCAAAAATCCATCAACGAGAATCACCCAATCGCGATCAGCGAGAATCTGTTTGGGGGTGCGGGAGCCTGCGGGAACCACAAGGTTTGAGATGTCGCTTACGGTTGGTTCTCGGTTCAACCTTCGGGAGTGGTACACGTCAATCAGCCAAGTTTGAAGAACTCCATCTTCCACGAGGCTGCGCTTCTGTGTCGGTCGTCCATCGGAGTCATACGCTTTTGAACCCATGCCTCTGCTGATGTGGGGGTCGTCGATCAGATTGAAACCAGATGCTGCGATTTGTTTGCCCAGTTTGTCGGCGAGACAACTTCGTTGTTCGTAAATGGAACTGCCACTCATGGGAGCCACAATTGTTCCGAGGATTCGACTCGCTACGCGGTTTTCGACCAACATTGCACCTCGGCGGCTCGATACCGGGCCGGACCCAAGGCGTTGCATGGCACGGTTTGCGGCACGTTTAGAAATGTCTTCAATGGAAAGAAGATCGCAATGGTGTCGAGATACCGCCCAGTCGGCAGCTTCTGGGAGGCGTCCATCTACATCTTCCATGCTGATGTCGGCCCCGTGTCCAAACTCTGTAGTGGCCTTTTCCCCAAGGAAGCCGTTTGAGGTCACCATGACGCTGTTGGAAGAGCCGCTCCAGACGAAACCTTCGCAACTGCGGAGACTGTTGGGGATGGCCTTTGTTGTACTCCGCTGGACCTTGTCTACCCATTCGCGGTGGTCGATGTCCGGCGGGTTTTGGTCCACAAGATCGAGGGAGGCGGTGTCACCGGCCCCCATAATTTCTGGGTCGGGAAGGCGACGGTTCTTGTCTGCTTCCAGATGCCGTGTCGCTTCGATGGCTCGTCCCAGAAATTGACGGAGAGCATCGGGCCTGAGATCGTTTGTGGAATGAACCGAGAATCGATCATTTACAAGAAGGGCGGCAGAAGCAGAGCGCGATCTTGAATCTTGCCATTTCTCGATTTTTCCGTCTCGTTGCTTCACGTCAGTCCAGGTGCCTTCGCTGGCCCATGCTGTGATTTCGTCTGCGCCAAGACTGCGGGCTGTATCTACGATCAGTGAGGCTGTGTTTAGAAGGTCACTCATGACTGTTCACCTCCGACAACCAAGCTCGATACCCGAACCGTTGGCATGCCTTGACTCACGGGAACAGACTGCCCATCTTTGCCACAAGTCCAGCCGCCTTCATCGATTTTGAGGTCGTTGCCCACCATATCGATTCTTGAAAGTGCTTCTGGACCGTTACCAATAATATTGACGTCCTTGATGGGTTGGCTCAGCTTTCCATTTTCGATGAGGTAGCCCGTCTTCATGTAGAAACTGAAGTCACCGCCACCAATATGAACAGCGCCGTTGGCAAAGCTGACACAGTAGATGCCCTTGTCTACACTCGCGATGATTTCATCAGGATCGTGGGGGCCGGCCTCCATGATTGTGCTGCGCATTCTGGGCATGGGTGCATGTCGAAAGCTCTGCCTGCGACCGGAACCTGTAGGTGAAATTCCGTAATGTGCTGCACTCATTTCATCGTGCATGTATGAACGCAAAACGCCATTCTCCACCAGCACCGTTCGCTCTGCTTGATTTCCTTCGTCATCAACATTGATGGAACCCCGCGCGCCAAGGATCGTGCCATCATCCACGATGGTTACTTGGTCGTTGGCAATGGATTGGTTCATGCGGTTGGCGTAAATGCTGATTCTCTTGCGATTGAAGTCAGCCTCCATGCCGTGACCGATGGCTTCGTGAAGCAGAATGGCGCTGGGTCCTGCCGCCAACACGACCGGCATCTCACCAGGAGATGGGCTGGTGGCACCCAAGAGAAATACCGTCCGATGAACGGCTTCATCCACCAGTCGGGTTTGGCGCGATTCATCCAGGAACTCAAGTCCAGCTCGGGCGGCGACATTGTATCCATTGGATTCTCGAACGGTTTCCCCGTTGGGTCCCACGCCTTCTGCCGTGCAGCGAAGATGAGCGCGGGTCATGGGACGCCAGTCTTCTACCAGCCGTCCGTCCGGGCGTACAATCATGACAACTTTTGCAGAGTCAGCCAACGAGACTTCTACCCGCTGGATTCGCTCATCCTTGGCGAATGCAGCTTGTTCCCATTTGCGGATCAGGTCGATACGGAGGTTGATGTCGACTTGATCCCACGGCCTGGACACAGGGTAGTGATTGGGAAGTGGGATCGCTACGGGCAAGGCCACCTGACGCGGTTGGTTGGAAGCGGCGATGCCAGCTGCTGTTTTGGCCGCTGAGCGAAGTGCGTCGGGAGAGAGGTCTTCCGAATAGGCGTATCCGACCTGATCGCCTACCCGCACACGGACACCCATTCCAAGCGTCACATGGGTGGATGCTTGATTGACCTTTCCATCGGTAAGAGACACCGAGGTAGAGCTGGAGTGTTCAAAATATAGATCGCAGTCGTCGCCCCCTTTGCTGAGTGCATCCGACATGACGGTTCGAAGAACCTCGGATGTGACTCCGAGATTGGCAAAGTACGCCCCAGTGGGGCCGTTTGGTTGTGAAATGGACATAAGTGTGGGGTTAACGCGCTGTGATGATGCGTTGGGTTTCTACTCGACAGTTCCGCGAAGATTCTGCGACCTTGAATTGGGTGGCTGCCCTTACAAGGTTGTGTTTTCCGGGTTGAGGGTATGTGGAAGTATCCTCTTTGAAATACTGATTTACCACCGAGTCAGCACAAAAACGTGCGGCGAGTTCCAGACAGATTCGTTCGATTCCGGGTGCGAGGTTTTCCAATTCAAGTTGAGTCAGTTCGGGTCCACTCTGGAGCCAAGCGCTTGCACTTGCACGAAATATCTCAATGTCGAAGGTGGCAGCTTCAGGTTCGCTCTCTCCTGCGGGGTTGCACCAACTTCGCCACGCGTCTCCCATTTCTACTGCGAAGCTTTGGAGGCCCAGCGTGTCGAGATCGAGAAGGCAGAGTGCAGAGGAACGATCATCAGCAAAGCGAATATTCGAGATTTTGAGATCTCCGTGACAAATGTGAAGGGGCAGGTCTAAGGTTCCCTCCCAACTCTCCCAAGCTGACAGAATTTCTTGACCCAGCGAGCGTGCGGGGCCGGCAAGTGGGTGATCGTCCGCATGATTGAGTGCTTCGCGAAGCGTGTTCATATGAAGCACGGTGTCGTGGGCTCCTGGCCTCGAAAAGTGAAAATCACGATTGAGCGAAGCGGTTGCTTGATGAAACTGGCCCACTAA
>PALY01000037.1 GCA_002707085.1 Deltaproteobacteria bacterium | reverse complement strand
CCCGCCAATAAGTAGGGACCGACATACATGTTTGAGTTGGGGAATTCGTTTTCTTTTGGCGGTGCGGCCGTATTGTTCTTGGTCTTCGAAAGAACATTCACGCGGTACGCACCCGATGCATATCCAAGTTGAGCGCCCACCTCTAACGTGGGACCAAGACCTGCACCGATGGACACATCTGCGGTGATGCCATTGCCTGAAGCTTGGGACTGCCAAGCATACACCTGCTCCACCGCAAACCCNCCCGTCGTTTCAGAAATGCCACGGACGTAGGAACCATCGTATTCACCATCCACAGGACCACGACCAAAACCAAAGCCAGAACGAATCACCATCTGCTTGGTTCGCCCCGAAGTCCGCTCTCTCCAGTCCGAAAGNGCCTCTCCCGAATTCCGCCACCGCAGGTACTCATCCGGCCCCATATTNACACGCTCCCAAGGCTTTACNCCCTCGGTCTGCATGCGTTCCGATACGTACTCATCGGTCAATTCCGGGCGCTGAATTACCGCGGCGGTTCGACTGGAAAGTGTACGNACATCTCCAAGTTCACTTGTAAGCTGCGAAAGCTGTGCCGCTGCCGCAGAATAGTCAGGAGCCACATCCTCTGTCATGTCACGAATGTCTTCTACACGACCGGCTTCTCCACGAACCACNGCAACCAATACCGAAGCAACGCCTTCCGCGAAACGCTCATCATCTCCGACGCCAAGCTGAACAACAAAGTTCATCGCTTCTCGCGCATTGCGAACATCGATAATGGAAACCTCAACCAAAGTTCCCGAAGTCTCCGCTTGAACGGTACCCGTCAACGCAAAGCCCGCTTCCGCATTCTCGCCCACAACAAAAGCACACCCAATGGCCTGACCCGGAGGGCAACTTTCAAGGTAAACCTCTGCAGACATGTCGTGAACGGGCCGCACATCAGACAATGGGACGATCTGTAAATCACCCAACTGTGCGAGCTGCGCTTCCAGAAATGACGACATCATGCTCGCCAACCCTGCAGCTTCCGGGTTCAGCGCCTGAAAGGGAGACACAAATACAGCCTCTGACTGAGAGTCGATGTCGTCAACCGGATCATCAAAGCCGAAATCTTGCCCATAAGCTGTTGGTATTCCAGCCAATAAAAGCAACGAAAGCCTACCCAATAGTTTCATCTATGATCCCTTATCGAACGATTCGGCGGCGGGGTCCACCCGTAGTTGGTATTGGCGCAGCAGGAGGCGACAGAACCGCCAACAGCTCCAGATGAGCCGTTTGAGGGAACATGTCGTAGGCGCGAATCTCGTCAACACTCCAGCCCTTGTCCAACCAAATCCTCAAATCCCGGGCCAGTGAGGCGGGATTGCAAGACACGTACAACAATCGAGCCGGATTCAAATTCTCGATGGGTTCAAAAGCCTCTTCACTCAGACCCTTTCGTGATGGGTCCAACACAACAATCGGCGCCGCATCCCGCAAACGACTGGCCATCTCAGGAAGCTTCTCCGCTACCGGGCCAACGGTAAACTCTACCGGAAGCCTCAAAGAGCGTGCGCTTTCACGTCCGCGCTCTACAGCACCATGCACCACCTCTATGCCACCCACCCATGGATGAACCTTGGCCAAAGGAAGCGTGAACGTTCCCACACCACAAAACAAATCAACAACGGGACGCTCGCGCATATCGGCCGTCAGCTCCAACACATCGTTGACGATCAACTCAGCCGTTCCTGGATTGGCCTGAAAAAAGTCCGCGGCACCAATCTGCATACGAACACCGGCTATTTCGTCCTCTATGGTCCGTTTACCCACCAAAGGTGTGGTTCGAATTCCATTTTCATCCGAATTGAAAATTGCATTTCCTGGAACCTCATTGATGTGCATGTGAACACCAGCAACTGGCGCCAAGCTCTCCGCAATCCGATCGGCCAAGTCATTCAAAATCTTGCTGCGCCTTGCCACAACCAATGTCACAAGCATCTCGCCCGTCAATCGGCTTTGGCGAACAACAACATGCCGCAAAACGCCCTTCTCTTCGGCTTCATCGTACGGATACACTTCTAAATCGAGAACATGGTGCGTGATGGTACTCATCGCTCGACGCAAGCCACTGGTGGCAACACGACAATTCGGGATCGGGAGCACATCGTGCGAATCCCGGCCATACGCGCCCAACCGAGGCCGTCCCCAGTCCGATCGACCACAGGCCAATTTCACCACATGGCGGTAATTCTCATCTCCATCGGGTGATGCTGCCACGGTGGTAGGAAGCGGTAATTTCAGGTTTTGGTCATCGAAAAGGCGCTGAACCATCGCGAGGCGGGCATCATTTTGCGCCTCCGGCACAACATGCATCAACGGACAACCACCACATCGGTTGTATTTGTCGCAAGGTGGCTCTCTTCGTGTTTCATGTGGCTCTTCGGCGCGCAACCATCGGGCCCGATCTTGGTTTTGTCCGTGGCGAAACATTTTGACAATGCCGGTTTCTCCTGGAATCCCACCCCACACAAGAAGGGGCTTAGCGCCACCTTCAAAAACAGCCTCGCCACGCCCCACCCACCGATCTGGCGTGATCGGCATATCGGGGTCCATCCAAGGCACATTGTGGGGTTTCCGTGGACCATCGCGCCCACCAGGATGCGGTTTTCGAGAAGCCCCACGGTCTTGGCGATTACCTCTGGGTGGTCCGCCACGGTCTTGCTTGTTGCCCCTTGGTGGCCCACTTCGGTTATCGCGACCCTTCGGCGGCCCACTTCGGTTATCGCGACCCTTCGGCGGCCCACCGCGATCGTCACGACCCTTTTGTGGTCCATTTCGGTCATCGCGCCGACCCTTCGGCGGACCTCCACGCGCTCGGGAATCGCCACCTCTGGCATCCTTCTTACGGGCGCCACCTTTCGAAGGTGCGCCACGTTGGGGAAACCGACTCTTTGGGCCTCCCCGACCCTGACCATCTTTACTCATGTGACCCGTGTAACGTCGCAGCTAGCGTTCGGCGCGCTGTTCTTCACCCGTTTTAAGGTCCTTCAGCACTACCGCATCCGTTCCATAGACCCATCCGGCACGAGGATATGCGGCGGGAGGGCCGAGACCTCCGGCGTTTATACACAAACAATCACCGATCCGGCCCACACCGTGCGACTCATGAATATGTCCGAACATTGCCACACCCGACATGCCCTGAACACGCTCTAATACCGCCTGACTGCCCACATGGCGCCCCCCAGGCAAGCGATCAAACGGTGTTCCAGCCGGTGGACAATGGCTCACTAAAACATCCACATCTGAAGTGGACCGGCGACGCACATCTTCTTCATCCCATTCGTACTGAAATCCAAACTTGTCGGGACCGGCGCCCCCAATACCCTCAATCTTCAGTCCGCCCACTTCAATGCACTTTCCATCAATGTTCCCCGCAAACGTCAGGTCTTGAACATCGTGATTGCCGGGAACATATACGACCGGACACCCCAAACCCCCAACCTTCTTCAACACCTGATCGACCTGCAAGAGGTACTCCACCCGTTGGCCTGGAACAAAGCGACCCCGACCAGCACACGCCAGGTCACCAACCAGCACTACCGCATCCAAGGAAGGACCCTTAGCGAGAGCGTTCAGGACAGTATCAAGAAGTGGCCACCGGGCATGTACATCCCCAATGACACCAAAAACAGCACTCAAAAGGTTCGGTCCATCAACCCAAAAGTAGCGACGATAACCAACAGTTGAATGGCTGCACCAGCCATCAACCTACCGCCAGCACGCCCACCTTCCAGCACATCTGACAATTCGGGTTTCACCATTCTTTTGGCAACAACCTCCATTGGAATCCACAGAATAATACCCGCGATAATGGTGTGATTGGTAAACGAATGACCGCCTAAAACAACGTTTGCAAAGCCCAAAAGGTAGACCAGCCGGCCGGTCATCATCAAACCGAACTTATGAGTTTTGGACATGATGCCAGCAAGACTGGGCTTCTTGTTTGCACCCAGTACGGCGAGAATCATGTCGATCAGTGCACTCAGAATGACCAGATAAGCCAAACTCCGATGCATGTGCTGTATTCCTACGTCCATGAAACCTCCCTTTCAATTGAGGTAGCCCGTCAGCGAGTGAGCCGCCGGTAGATGGTCGGCAAACGCTGCGGGAGCGCCTCCACCGAATCGATAATGGTGTAACTTCCATCACCGTACATTCGCCGTAAGTAAGTCCGACCATGCGGATCCACCGTAATACAGAAAGGATGAACGCCTTGCTGACGGNCCTCTATCNATGCCTGTCGCGTGTCCTCTTGCGCATACACGTCCGAGTAATGGTCACACCCACAATCCAATGGCTTTCCATCACTCAACAAAATCAGGAGTTTCACCTTTGCGGGATGATCGGCCATTTTGGTAATCGCATGACGAATTGCCGCACCGTCTCGATTCTCCATCTTCCAACCAATCCGACCAATCCGTTCTCGCACCCGATCATCCCACGGATCCGAAAACTCTTTGGCCACATAAAAGGCCACTTGATCCCGCCCAAAACCAGAGTACCCGTAAATTGCAGCGTCATCACCAAGCGCGTGTATGGCCTCGGAAGTCAACACCAAAGCCTCACGCTCCACATCGATAATCCGCTTTGATGCCGTATTGATGTGTTCGTTGGTCGACGACGACATATCGACCAAAAAAGCCACTGCCACATCACGGTTCGCACGCACTTTCTTAATGTAAAGACCCTCTTCCCCTCCGTGACCTGCGCGCCTTGAAATGTGGGCTTTTACGACTGCATCAAAATCCAATTCGTCACCATCGGTCAAACCACGCAATCGTTGCGTACTTTCTGGACGAAGCGCTTCAAACGATTTCCTTAAACCATCAATCATTTGTCCATGTTCCGCAATCACGGCATCCACAAAATCGGTGTGTCCAGCGCGCAACGCATACTCAGTCAAACGCACCCATCCAGGCTTGTAATCCATCAACTGATGATCCCATTCAGGGTACTGAAACACGCCCACACCCACATCATGGTCCACATCTGGATCATCCGAGAATCGACCCGAACGAACCGCCTCTGCCGCATCTTCCTCATGATTGCGCAAAGGACCGTCGGGCGCGGACAATGAATCCAAAAAGTCAGACATCTCTTCGTACGACTGCCGTTCATTTTTCGCCTTGTCTCTCGCATCCTTCCAGTCCTGCGGACTCACATCCTTCAGGCTCCGCAACAGGGACTCAGCTTGCACCTCGACATCCCGATCCGACTGACTCAGCGCTTGGGGATCAAAACCCACAACCTCCAACCCAATCTGAGCGGTCTCCTGTACGCGTTCCAGCAGTGCGTCGATCAACGGATAGGCCGACACCACAGCAGCAACCGTATCTTCTACCCGCACCCATTTTTCCGTCTGCACATGGGACAAAACAGATTCCGCAATTCCTATACACACAGCATCCACCACAGGCTCTTCGCCGCCCGTAATCTTCGCCAAAACAAGCGCCAGAACCTGGTCAACCGCGGTCTTCGCCAACGACGGATCAACGCGAATCCGCCAATCAGGACCCAATGTGTCCATCCGACGCGCCACTCCTGGATACACCTGCCGCAGACGGGCTTCGACCCGCGCATGCTCAAACATCAAAAACAAGGAACGAGCAATCGAAGGATTGGCAAACCCTCGCAGCATTCGGTCCAGCACCATTTCTCCTTCTCGTGGCGCCGGCCAAGAACCACCAACGACCTCAAGGTCGAGATTTAACGAACCAAATTCGATAAATCCGGATGCCCGCGCAGTCAGCACCCGGTAAACCTCGACATCCCGCTCGTCGCCATAGACCGAAATTCGATTGGGCAAATACAAGTTTCTGCCATCGGTAAAAGCACGCTCGCCACCCGGGCGAATCTGAACGCTTTCCCCACAATGCGCCCGCGCATACAGGGTCAATTGCCGATACATGGACCGAAGCGACGTCCCCTCTACAAGGGTGTCTGCAGCCACATGCGCTGTTTCAGACTCCATACGAAGAAAGCTTTCCGCCTTCCGAGCCGATCCGTCATGCAAAGACAACGCTTTGGCAACAAAGCTGGCCAAGGTGTGGTCATCCATGGTGTCAAGCAAAGCTGGAAGGGTGCGAGCCACCATTTTGGCCGCCGCTGGATGCGTTTCCAAAACACGCATCAAAATACCAACAAAGCGTTGGCGGTTCGCTGGGTCCACTTGTGCAAATAGATCTGGAATCGAATGTGCAAGCTCTATCGAGCCGCCATCGTTCTTCGCAGCACGCACAACCACATCTGTGTAGTTGTGTGCCGCTTCAACACCCAAAGCCTGTTCCATGGCCCGGACATGCCGGACCCATACATTGAATGTGGCAGGATCGGTTCGCAAAAGCCGAACCGCCGCACGCGCCGACCCACGCAAGCCCGAAAGCCTCCGCTTGGACATCAGAAGAAATCTCCGACAATTTGATCAATGGTTTCCTGCAAGTCCAGATCATCAGTCAGCGTACGAGACAAGGCAGCAGCGCAAGCGTCTTGAACACTGCTTCCCGAGGCGATCAACTTCCCGGCATACACCAGCAGTCGGGTAGAGACACCTTCTTCCAGACCACGGTCTGTAAGATTACGAACCTTTCCTGCAATACGGACAAGCGCCTCCGCTGTGGGCAGATCCGCCCCCGACTCCTGGACCACCACCTGCACTTCAACTTCCGGGGGAGGGTATCCAAAGTCAAAGGATATGAAGCGTTGCCGGGTCGATGGCTTCAAATCTTTCAAAATCGATTGATAGCCGGGGTTGTAGCTAATCACGAGCATGAAATCATCGGGGGCTTCCAGCACCGTCCCCAATTTGTCGATCATCAAAGAACGCCGATGATCAGCCAATGGATGAATGACAACCATGGTGTCTTTTCGTGCTTCCACAACTTCATCTAGGTACAAGATCGCACCGTGCCGAACCGCCGCCGACAAGGGGCCGTCTACCCAAACCGTCTCATCTCCTTCAATCAAATAGCGACCCACCAAATCGCTCGCTGTAAGGTCTTCGTGACAGGCCACCGTAATCAATGGACGCGCCAACTTATGGGCCATGTGAGATACGAAACGTGTCTTTCCACATCCTGTCGGCCCCTTAAGAACCACGGGTATATTGGCGCGCCACGCCTGTTCAAACCCTTCGACCTCTGAGGCTACAGGTTGGTAATACGGCTCTTCCGTCAAAAGAAATTGAGAAACATCTGGAGTTCGTATGCGCATGACGCAAGCCTACCACCGAAGCGCCGATCTCATGTGAGAGTCTCGACAAGGAACCCTCAAAATACGGATACAAAAACCAAAAGCCAAGGGCATTACAAAGCCCTGGCAACTCCGGTGGCGGATGCGGGAGACAGCAGGACGAGAGTTCAATATACCCACTGTATGAATTCTGCAGAAAAACTAAATGACACTTTGGAGCGGCACCACCCTGCCGCCCATGCGTGTTTATCGCAACGAGGCCGTCGTCTATTTTTCCCCATGGGAATCCCAGCACAAGCCGGCCAAGCCAAAGAAGCATCGATAAACGCCACGATTGGCCAACTTACCGACGGGGCAGGTCATGCGATGGCACCGGCTGCCATCTGTCAGCACCTTGAAGGGATCACCCCAGAAGAGGCCACGCTGTATGCACCTCAAGGTGGAAACAAAGCGTTGCGCGCAGCATGGAAAGAACGGATTCAACAATCCGAAGCTGCGCCTACCTCCTCCCCCTTCTGCACCGTCGGACTCACACATGGTCTCAAGCTGGTTGCTGACCTCTTTGTAGATGAAGACACAGAGGTACTCCTCCCAGAGCCAGGATGGGGAAACTATGACCTGATCTTTGGTACCAGTTGCGGTGGAAACATCATTCGATACCCTGTGTTTGATGGGCATCATTTCCGACAAGACGCGATGCGTTTAGCCCTTTCAAAAATCAAGACAAAGGGTGTGCTGGTTCTCAATTTCCCGGGCAACCCGACAGGCTACACCCCATCCGCGGATGAACTACGCCCATGGCTTGAAGCCATTCGGGAAAGTCCCAAACCCATCGTCGTGGTCTGTGATGATGCATATACAGGCTTTGTCTACGAAGAAGACAGGATCACCCAAAGTCCATTCCACGACCTCGCCGGCTGCAATCCGGAAAAAATACTTCCAGTCAAAATCGATGGCGCGACAAAAGAACTGGTCTTCTTCGGGGCAAGAGTTGGGTTTGTCACATTTGGCGCAACCGGGCCTGCGGCTGACGCACTTGAACTAAAGATGAAGGGTGCCGCCAGAGCCAGCGTTTCATCCGCACCCGCCATATCTCAATCCATCGTTCTTTCTGCGCTGCAAAATCCAGCCCTAGACGCCCAAATTGACAAGATACGAAACGTCATCTTGCACCGCTATGAAGCACTGAAAACAGCCCTCGATACAGCCAACATTGCCTACTTTCCTTTCAACAGTGGTTTTTTCACTCTGATTCCAGTTCAGTGTGACCCGGAAGAGCTTCGACTAAAACTGCTGAAAGATGGAATAGGGGTTGTCTCCTTCGCAAGATTCAATGCCATCCGAATCGCATACTCTAGCGCCCGAGCAGAGGACCTTCCATTGCTGGTAGAAACGCTCTCCAAACATATCTCTGTAGACAAAGACCCAGCATTACATTGAAAATACCTGCACGTCCTCGAGTCAAACACCAATGAACAAACAACTGAAACTCATCATTCTCTTATTGGTACTCGTAAATGTGGCGATCGTTAGCTGGTTGATGCTGAAGTCGCCCAACCCAGCTGCGACTGAAACCACGGCCTCTGTGGTGAACGAACTACTGGACGACAACACCATGACGGCCGCCCGATACGACCTCGAAGGGGATGCCAACAAGCTCAACATCATTTTCATCAGTATGGATGCCCTACGGTATGACCGCACAGGAGCATCGGGCAATAAAGATCGCCTGACGCCAAACCTGGACAGCTTTGCTGAAGAAGCTGTTGTCTTCCACGACATGACCTCTGCAGCCCCTTGGACACTACCGGCCCACATGGCTGTGTGGACGTCGAGGTGGCCAAGCGTCCACAAGGTGACCAACAAACTCACACCGTTAAGCGGCGGTAAAATGGTGGAGACGGCACTTTCCCCTGGCATCGAAACATACCCAGACCTGCTGATTCGAAACGGACGACTGGCGGCCGGATTTACCGGGGGTGCGGGCGTACAAAACAAATATGGTTTTGGGCGCGATTTCGAAACGTATTTGGATGATCGATACTTTGGAGGAATGGATTATTCCATTCCGGCTGCGCTGAGTTGGCTGAAAACAAACAGCAGCAAGCCGTTCTTCCTGTTCTTGCATGGGTACGATGTACACGGCCAATATCCGCTGGCCGACAGCAAGCTGAGTTCACTTTCTTATTCGGGCGCCTTGAATGGCTCGGCCGAGGAACAAGCCAAACTTAGGGAACAAGGACTCGCCAACATCAAGAACCCCGGTGATTACGCGCACCTCCATGGTGTACTCGGTGACGATGACGGCAAGTATCTCAGCCAAGTGTACGACCTTAAAGTGCGCGACGCAGATGAACGATTGGGCACATTCCTGAGTCAGATCAAAACAATGGGGTTGTACGACAACTCAATCATTGTGATCTTCTCGGATCATGGTGATGAGTTCATGGAACACAACGCCCTCGATCATGGTGCCACCCTGTACCAGGAACAACTCCACGTCGTCTCTATGATTCGCTTCCCAGGATACGGAAAGCGACAAGACATTCACCAACCTACGCGCACCATCGACCTATTCCCGACCGTATTCGATGCCATGAAAATGAAGGGTCCAGCCCGCATCGATGGCGTGAGCCTTTTGCCCATCTTGCGAGGGGAGGATCTGGACCTCACCGTGTATGCAGAGACAGACTATCGACTGTTCGTCCATCAACGGATGATGCGGAAGGGCAAGAAAAAGCTCATCCTGGATCTGTTGGATGGAAAAAGAGAGTTGTACAATCTTGCCACCGACCCAACGGAGCAAGAAGACATCAGTTCTCAAGACCCCAGAACCACCTACGAAATGGAACAACAACTCCGTTCCTGGATGGACGCTTCGAAAACAAACCCTCAAGACTATCTGGGTCTAAAAGAAACCCCTATCTCTATCTTCTGAAACACAAAGGGAGCACACTCTATGAACCACGGATGGCTCCCCGTCGTGCAAAAACGTGTTCGATTATCTCGACTCACAGCACTGTTTCAGTTGGTTGTAGCTGCCATCATATGCGCCCCCGCTTTGGCTCACCCATCCTTGGCTTTACCCGGAAAAGCTGGATTGGCTGACCTGCCAGGCACGGTCAACTTTCACTGGCTGGTACAAGAACGTGGTCTACTTCAAGCTGCTCACTCCCGATTGTTGATGTACCCGGCAAGCATTGACCGCATCATCCTCGATGGGTTTCCTCTTGACGCACTATTCTCATGGCCGTTTTTGACGGTATTTGGCTGGCCTGCTGGGTTCACATTCTTCGTATTTGCATGCTTTGCCGCCATCGGTCTTAGCACCGCTTGGCTTGCAAAAGCCTGGTGGGGTTCACCCACAGCAGCCGTGATCGCTGGGGTCGTCGCTCAGTGCAACCCCTACCTGATTCGAGAAGTCATGGATGGTCGGCCTACCCAACTTTTTGGAGCCATATTCTTACCCCTGTGCCTTGGTTTCCTCCTCAAAAGCATCGCTCACGAACGGGTTCAAGACGGACTCGCAGCCGGTGTTTTTCTCGGCTTGGGAGCGCTGTCATACTGGTACTACGGCGTCTTTTTCAGCATCTGTGCTGGCCTGTTGCTTGCCCCAGCCGCCTGGAGAAATCCTCGTAAGTTGTTGCTGTTGGCCCCTCTTGCCCTCGGCACCATCTTTATCTGCGGCGGTCCTGCCCTGTACACCGCAGCCGCCTCCCAATCAATGCCCGGTCTGGACATGGCTTGGACCGATGAAGTGGTGCATGGAAACAGTTCCATGATGCTTTCGCAACTCATCGATCTTCGAGATTTGGGGAACACGATTCAGACGGATCGAGTCATGACCGCTCAACTGTTCGTGTTCGGACTCTGCATACTGGCCTGCTTTCGCTCACCGGTTCGTCGCTGGACGGCCCCTTTGGTCATACTGGGCTGCGCCATCACACTTGCTGCTGGTCCCAGCATGACGCTGTTTAACGGTCCCGATCTCCCCGGCCCATTTCACATCTTCAACCTGACCGGCGTTCTGCGGCGCATGTGGTGGCCCGACCGCGCATTGGTAATGGCCATACCCGCAATCAGTTTGCTCGCCGCTGGTGGAGCCAATTGGCTACAACAGAGACACTTCAAGCACCGGCTTCCATGGTGGGGAGCTTGCACTGGAATCACCATCTTGGTGCTGACAGAAGCATTCATCACCATGCCGGGGCTGCCCATGCCCACAACCTGGGGAGCTTCCACAGATCGTTCAACCTTGTTGGCCGAAGCATCTGGACCCGTTCTCATTCTACCGCTGGGCAGTGGACTCGATGAGCCCGATGCCCGAATGCTAGTGGATCAGATTCACCATGGAAGACCCCTGGTTAACGGCCCGATGCCACCCTCAAGCAGTACAGCACCATCGTCTTATTCCAGCTTTACCCAGACCCCGGGCCTTAGTCACCTCAGTGACTGCGAGACCAACCCCAACACAACAGCGCCCATCAACCGGGAAGAAGCGTTCCGCAACCTTAGAGCTTATGGCATAGACACGGTTTACCTGGACATTGAACTGGCAGACAAAGTCGCTGCTGGCGGCCAAGCATACCGGTCTTGCATTGAAACTTTACTGAACACCGCCCAATCGTCGTCCGGCTCACTATGGATCTATGCAGTTCCAGCTTCATCGTAAGCTGTCCAGCTGTCCGGACCAGCCAAAACCCACAGTGAAAAACGCCGACCAACCGCCACATCCAAGGCCTTTGACCGGTCTCCCTCTGCCTCCACTCGAGAGACATCCCCAACGACGAGGGCCACCGATCCGCCCGACTCCAGAGCCAACAGCTCCACTCTGCGCACCAGCTCAAAAGGCGTGACACGATCACTGGTCACATTGACCACCCGGTCAAGCTCAACAGAATCACCAAGCACCACAACAAAATGCTTCGATGTCAGTGTTCGCAATAGCGCATCGTATCGAGAGGCATCGACGCGACGGGGAGCGAAATCTGGTACCGGAATGTCTCCATCAACCTCTGCGGGTCGCACAGGAACATGCTTCAGACGCGTCAATCCAAGTCCTATCCCTATGCCAACCCCACCAAACAGAACCAACCACAACCAAGTGCCACCTGTACCCGGACTTGGGGCACCACCACCGTGTTCAATCATGGGTTCATCACCGTGAATGACCACAACTCCCTGTTCCGGCCCCAAACGGAGTCGCACGGCCGTATCTCCTGGGCTTGGCGGTAAGGATGTATCCACGCTCCATCGCTTCGCACTCGACTGAAAATCGATATGAACTGCATGGTCACCCAGCTTGGTTCGAGCCGAGTAAATCCCATCTTTGGCCACTTCATCCGGCGCATGTCCATCGTCACGAAAATCGAGCGACATTCGAACACCCGATGAACCACTGAGCTCGCCACGCAACTGGCCCTGAACAAATTTACCCGGATCCATGACAATGAAGTCAACGGTACGAACACCTTGTGACCATGCATTCGTGGAACAAAGCACCATCACCAAAAAACACCACATTGGTCGAAATACACTCATTGAACCCGCGCCTCAATAGCGGTGTATCCGGCAAGACGGGCTTCGGGAGTGGAAGCATGGGCGTCGGGGACCGTAAACAGCATCAGATGCTCACCTCCATCCTTCCGGACGGCTGTGGGCGGACCCATCACTTCAGTCAACCCTTGAACCATCAATGGACGATCGGTATGACTGTAAAAATCAGGGTGCAACACCACTGCACCGAAACCCAATGATTGCATCAATGGAACCACCTCAGCCAAACCCTGATTGGAAAGAAACACACCGGCAAGCCACTTGCTCATCAATACCCGAGGCCCCCGACCCACCGTGGTTCCCAAGCATTGAGATGCAATCGGCCGCCGATGTTCCACTTGGTATGAACAGGTAAGGTTGTTCACATACAAACTCATGTCCGCATTAAACGTTCCAAATTCAGGAAACAAGTCGAGGACCGCAAGCCCATCCGGAGCCTCTTCATAGATGGTTGGGACAACCGTAGACACCTGACGTGTACGAAAAGGAGCGCCGGTCACACACAAAACATCAACCACCATAAAAACCAATAAAGGGGCCACCCATTTCCCGCCCCGCCTCTCTGCAACCTGCGTCGCTACAACCGCTCCAAGCACACCCATGGCCAGTGTACAGAGCCACAACAAGCGACTGGGAAAGTGAAAGAAGGACGCCGCATCCCCCAGCACCCCAATGCCGTACATCAGCAATGGAATGTTCAGATCATCGTCATGAAGTTGGAGTTGTGGACCCAATGCTAGAACCAGTCCCAACAATGCAAGGCACATCAACGTCTTCACATGCTTCCGGTGCAAAATCACAATGGGTGCAAACAAGGCCAAGGAAAGCGCTGTGTACCCCAAGGGACCACTGACAGAATGCTTGACCATATCCACAGCACCATTCCAACCGGCCAAGGTGTCCAGATGGATCGATCCTGCATCCAGAACGCGCAATGGGTCTCCCACCGTAGCGGTTGTGGGTGTGCGAACACTCTCCCCATGCGCCACAAACATGCGGATGTACAGCAAACCGACGGGAAGCGACGTCAACGCTGCACCCGCCAACCCGTGCCAGGTGGTCTTTCGATGAATCAACGCAGGGCAGGCAACCACCAAAACCAACAAAGTCGCAACCATTCCCGTGTATGCAGAAGTCAACAGACACAGGGACCAACAAATCCCAGCGAACAGCCCTTGACGGAGGGTGCCATCTTCCTTCAACGCCAACGTCCAACTGCCCAACAGGAGAGGCAACCATGGATTGAGCAAGGCATACACATGGCCTTCCAACAAAGAAGTGACCGCCATTCCGCAAAACCCGAAGCATCCACCAGCGATCAATGACCATGGCCAACGTGCTTCAAACACCCTGGCTGCAACACGTTCGGCTGCCCATGCAGAAAGAACCGGCCCCAACAACACCCACAGGGCAGGAAACACCCACGGGTCCAAAGCACGACCCATCAGAGCGGCCACTGATGCCATCAGAAAACTATCCATCCGATACAATGGTTCACCCAAAGGCCATGCCGAACCATTGAAGACCCAGGCCGCATCTTCAGCGCTCACAGCCTGCATCAACCAAACCAAGGTGTACATGTCCCATTGCTGAGAGACATGTTGGCTAAAAGGCGCCAAAATTAACGGCCAGGAAAAGGCACAAGACAGGAGCAGGAAGAGGCCCACCGTGATGCTATTCCTGCGAACTGGGTTCACGGACTCGGCTCACGGCGCGTTGAACGAATCAACAGCCCGACGTAGCAAAGCACGAACAGGCCCCAACCAAACGCTGTAATCAAGGGCAGCCCCACGTGGATTTCACTCACATTGCCTGGATAGGATGTAGGGGCGCGAAAGGCCGTATATTGCTCATGCACGTTGTTCACGCGCCAACCAATCGTTGCTACGTCATCTGAATCCGTCCGTTCCACACCCGAATACAGTAGAACCTGCTCCCCTGTCGGCTGTTGTCCATACAGGCGCACAGTGATTGTTCGACTGTATGCACCAACATCTGAGCCAACCCAGACGCCATCGTAGGGCACGTCCTTCAACGTCCGCCCATCATCCGTCAATGCAATGCGCTTGGTTGAACCCAGACGGACCACTTCAACCGTCAACCCGCTCAACGATGTACGTTCAGACAATGAAGCCTGAAATTCAATCAAATGATCGCCCCCCGCATTGCCGGGTGAAGCGAGCGCATCCGACACGAAAAGGAGCAGACTGAGGAACAGATACATCATGTTCCATCTCTCACGGTATGCATCGAGAAACACAATGGATACGCGACAGCCATAAGCTTTTCATCCGAACAACTTTTCATCGCCCGAATCGTATCATGGCAGCGATGGGCGGGTTTCTATTCGACTTCCGTGGCCATTCAAACATGGTCATGGCAAGCTGCGTATATGGATCTATGGCGACCCATGACTTCCCTGAAGCATGGGCTTTTGTACACTTTCATACCCACAGGATAATCGCACCCTCATGAAGTCTTCGGCATGGTTTTGGTTGTTCGTTTCGGTATGGGGCTGTTCAAGACCTACCGAATCGCCCAAGCATGAAAGCTCACCCGACACAGCCGATCCGACGCTGGAGGATACCGATACTTCTTCTCCCGACGAAGACACGGGCGAGCAAGATACAGGTTCAGAAGTGGATACCGGGGAAGCGCCTGATACAGGGGTTCCTGGCATCCCTGGCATCCGCACCGAATCACTACCATTGTCTCCATGTGCTGCACCCGAACTGAGAACAGAAGCACACAAAATGCAGATAGACACCAACCCCATCTGGGACACGGTCGAAAACGGAAAAGAGCGGTTTACTGGGTTTGGTCTGACCACTGGCGATTTCAATGCAGACGGGTGGGACGACTTCTTTTTCACCGATACCAACCCTACGCTTTTGCTGACCGACACAACCGGGGAACTCTCGCACGCCTTTACATTCCCCACCCATATGGTCGATGAACCGATAGGCTCAGTAGCAGGCGATGTAGATGGAGACGGTGATCTGGACCTCTATATCTATGGATATGGAACCCACAATAGGTTGTGGCTCAACAATGGAACAGGAAGTTTCTTCGACGTGACCGAATCTGCTGGCTTTGATGGAATCAATGAAGCTGGAACAAGTCACGCGAGCATGGGAGACCTGGATGGAGATGGTGATCTCGACTTGGTGGTGGGAAATGGGCGCACCCGTTTCGGACCAAACCCATCAGATGTGGGCCTACTGAGCCAAGTGTACGAAAATCTCGGCGATGGCGTTTTTGCCGACCGCTCCGACGTTCTTACAATTGAGCAACGCCATGGGTACAACTGGATGTTTTCCCTCGTAGACGCTGACGGGGACGGGGATCTGGACATGTACCAAGTGTTGGATTTTGCATCATACGATTGGACCAACATCATGATGAGAAATGACGGAGATTGGGTCTTTACAGATGTCTCTGAAGAAACCTACACCAACCTTTCCATGGATGGAATGGGCTTGGCGGTGGGCGACTATAATGGGGACGGTATCCCCGACTTTGCCATCCCCGACTGGGGACCCGACTCTGTTTCCATACTGGAAAGCGATGGAGTCGGGGGCTGGTATGAGGCCAGTGCAACACGCGGTGTCTTCGAAGATTTTGATGGAGGCTCTGTAGTCGGCTGGGGCACGGAGTTTTTGGATATCGATAACGATACAGACTTAGATCTATACATGGCGTTTGGAGATGCAGACTGTGGAAGCGTAGGCTGTTCATCACGTGAGAACTCGACCAAGCAGAAGTCAGAAATGTGGATTCAAACAGACGGAATGTTTGAACGTCAGGGAACAGCACATTCATTGCACGGACTGGCAAGCTGGCGTGGCGGTGTGTTGGTAGATCTGAACCGAGACGGATGGCTCGACATCATTCAAGAGCGACTTGAAGAGGCGCCTGTGGCGCATATTGGGGTCTGTGGTACTGCACACAGCCTACAGGTTCGACTTCGGGATGCAGGCCCCAATTCTCATGGGATTGGGGCACGCATCAGGACCAAAATCGCAGACAATGTCCAGTACCGCTGGATGTTGGCGGGCAGCACTGGACACGCAAATAGTGGACCGAACTGGGCACACTTTGGCTTGGGTACCGAAGAAAAAGTCGATGAACTGGAAGTCTCATGGCCCGATGGCGAAATTACGACTTTCTACGATATACCGGCCGATCAAATCCTCACAATCTATCGAAGCCACGAAGAGGAATAGCGAAACGTTCAAGCGACCTATTCCAAGCCGTCGATTCGAACTTCCGTATTTGGACGAAGCACATGGACTTTCACCTTGGAACCAATGCGATGAACCGCATCTGTCCAAATCTGAATCCGAGTACTGTTTGGGTTTTCCTTTTCGATGGCTGAAAGCGATTTAAACCGGGAGACATCTCCCGATGCCCGAGCCAACTGCTGCGCGCCACCCGCCCTTGTAGACTCCATCATTTCAGCCACACTGCCTCGAACTTCCGGCAAGTGTTTGGATACATAAGCCTCGGCAGCCAAAGCCAAGGTGTCACGATCACCTCTGGCACTAGAAACATCCTTGAAAGCATCCAACACCGCTGGAGGTGGCGTGATTTCTCGGACCTCCACTGCCACCAAACGAACACCCACTCCATGTGCGTCCAACGCCGCCTGAGCAGTCCGCTCCGCTCCCTGTTGAAGCTCCGCCCTGCCCGTCGTCAGCAAGACATCCACACCCATCGTGGCAACGATTTCGGAGGTCACACTAAACACGACATTGGTCAACAGCCCTTCCGGCTCTTTGGTCGAAATCAAAAAGGCAACAGGATCCGAAATGGTGTACTGAATGATCAAATCAACATCCACCAAATTGGTGTCACCAGTAAGCAGTCGTTGCTTCCCAGGCTCCACTCGCCGAACCTCACTGACTCCAACAAGCTCATGGGACTCGATGGGCCATGGGGCGCGAACACCAAGACCTGCGGATGCTACGCGATCAACTGCGCCAAAACGATAAATTACCGCAACATCTCCCGAATCAACCAAGACCAGCCCACTGCTCAAAAACAGTGCGGCCAGCCCCAACCAAATCAGTAGACGGGACTTCATTTCACTCCCCCTGTGAGGCCCTGAAACAATGGTCCATTGGAGTCGACTACCAAGACAGAGCCTTCATCCAGCAAGGTCTCAGCCGACTCCAATCGCCGCATGAAAAGATAAAAATCAGGATCTTCTTCGTACGCTTCAGCATAGATCTTGGCGGCCGTTCCCTCAGCACGAGCCCGAATCGCCATGGACTCTTTCTGTGCATTCGCCATAATCTCTGCGGCCTTTCGATCCGCTTCCGCACGAATCGTACTGGCTCTCTCTTCACCTTCGGAACGATACGCATTCGCTATCCGAGACCGCTCAGCACGCATCCTTTCATAGATCGATTGTTCATTCTGTAGTGGTAAACCTACATGCCGAAGCCGAACATCAAGTACATCGATACCCAAGCGCTCCTTTACCGTAGCGACAACTCCGGGCAAAAGATCATCCGGCAACATGGTGACCGCTTGCCCATCGGTGGTCATCAAATCACTGAACTCTCGATTTCCGAGTCCAGCAGCAATTCGACTGACCACCAAGTCAGACAGTTGGGTCTTGGCGCCATCTTGATTCCCAACCGCTTCAAGAAAGCGTTCGGGATCTGTGATCCGCCAGAGAAGAAAGGCTTCCACTACCAAGTTCTTCTTGTCCTTGGTCAACACTTCCGCAGGCTCTACACTGAGCAATTGGGCGCGCCTGTCAAAGCGGATCACCTGATGTACAGGCCACGGTAAACGGACTTGAAGACCCGGTTCCGTGACTGTTTTCACTGGCTTTCCAAACAGCGTGACCACCGCGATTTCTCGTGCGTCCAGACTGTATACACTTCCACCAAGCAACCACGCGCCCAGTAGACCTACGAGTAGAGTCCGATTCATTTCCGGCCCCCTCCATTGCTTGATTCACTTGGAACATCTTTCGGCCAATGACCTTCGTCACCAACCCACACCCGCACACCAGCGGGCGCTGCAATCAAACGTACATCATCCAAATCCCTTTCCACACGCTCAAAGGACAACCGCTGCTGGGTAAGCCCCACAGAACGACCCGCATTGCGCTGAATGGATCGGAACCAAACATCGTAGCCAACGGCCTTCGCTTCGATAATCTCTGCCTCTCCTTGGCTTCGAATAATACCCGCAACAGCTTCACCCCGTGTCCGAGGAAGAAGATCAGCGGCATACGCTTCCGCTTGATTGACCCGCGTCAATTGCTCTTCATCTGCACTGATGACATCCAAAAAAGATGCCAATACAGGCGGAGGAACTGAAACCTGCGTGAGGTGAAATTCTGCCACCTCAACACCAAGGCCCACAACATCCACATGCTGTTGTAAACGTTCCAACACTTCAGACTCAATCTTCGCCCGACCGGTGGTTAGTACTGTGTCTTGGTCTTTGTGAGCAATGACTTCCACCAACACCGCCCGGGTCAATGCGACAACCGCTGCCTCAGGATCAACGGTGTTGTAGGCGAACTGAGAAGCATCCGACACCGCATACCGCAACAATGCCTCCAAACTCACCATAGATTGATCGCCCGTAAGCATCGTCCGGCTCTCGATTCTTACTTCACTTTCGGCACCAANATTCACGTTCGTAAAGGTTTCTAGCGGTGGCGGTAAGCGAAAGTAGAGGCCAGCAGATTCTGTTTGGTCCACTGGCTTTCCGAACCTCTCAATGATTCCGACGTGTCCAGTCGGTACAAAATGAGCGCTACCCAACAGCCACAGTGTCGCAATGGCAATGCCCGGCCGCCTACCCCGCAGCCAAACACCAAACCGATCCTCCAAGGCGGGAAGAGACGGTATTGGAGACAAAGCAGAACCCTTGATCGACAACAACACTGCAATCAATCCCGTGAGTCCAACCACCAGATACGCAGCTTTAAAAACCAGTATGGATGAACCGTGACCCATCCATGCAAAAACATGTGCGACCGCAATCCCACCCATGGCCAAACCGATGAGAGGGTTGGTGTCCCGGGCTGCATCCGGTTCCCTGGCCACCATCCACCGTTCCTGCCAGAACAATAGGCCGGCGAAAACAGCAATCCACAGCGATCCAGACAAGGATGATTCAACGACTTGCTGAGCGGTGGAAACAACCACAACTGAACCAATGACAAGCCCCAGCCACTTAATGACACTCGAGAACCGACCATCCAAAAGAGTTGAAGCAACACTTGGACCAAATCGAGCCAAGATCGCAAGCCCCATCAATGCGAAGATAGCGCCTGTGGAAACACCAAAACCCCACTGAAAGATCACACCCACATTCAGGATGGCCAAACCGATCGCTGCACGCATCATGCGAGAGGACCGAACTTCGTCCGGAAGCGTATTTCCAGAATCGCTTTCTTCGACTTCTTCGACGGACCGTTGGGTGATTGCATACAGCACACCCAGCCCAGCCAAAACACCACCAATCCAGCCAATGGGTGCCAAGTGTTCGCCATACACCACCATGCCAATGGCAGTCGCAAACAATACTTCCGACAGCGACAAGACGGCAGCCATACCCGCTGAAACCGATCTCATTCCCAAGTTCAAAAGATAAAAAGGAAGATTGGTGGACACGATGGCGAGAGCCAAAATCCACAACAAAGACTCCATCGGAATCAGGAATCCACCAAACACAACCGCTACCGCAGACAACAGCACAGCCGCAACTGTCCACGCAAAGAAGAGCGTGCCCAGAATCGGTGTCTGCTCTCGGCGTGTCATCCGAGTGAGAACCAGCACTCCGGCGTAACCAAGAGCGGAAACCAGGGAGAGAAAATCACCCATCAAAAATCGAGAAGAGGCAAAGTGTGAAACTTGGAAAATGGACACACCAGACAGAAGAGCGACCCCAAAGAGGGCAATTCCTGTTCCTGTCATCGCTGCCGATCCAGGCCTTTCCTTGTAGAGCCACCAAGCCAAAGGAAAGGCAGCCACAGGCGCAAGGTTATGCAAAAAGGTCGCGTTGGAAATCGTTGTCAGAACGTATCCACCAGCAAAAGTCGAGGAAGCGACCGCCAAAGCAACCCCCAGCCATGCCCCCAACTTCAATGTCGTTCGGTCTGGCTTGAGCGCCGCAGTGCCACCTTCGAGTACAATGGCAGAAATGCCGAACACCAAGGCAACAACAATGGCTCTCCAAGCCACAATACCGAGAATGTGGGCCTGGGATTCGCGAATAAAGAACGCCATCAAAGAAAAGGCGAACATCGCACACAAGACGAGTACGACTGGGCGCGATCCCGGCGTCTCCTCTTTGGTCATTGCTCCTCCTATCTGTGGGGCTTGCACATCAAACTCCCCAATCCTACCGCGGGGCTACCACTTCGTGGGAGATGTCTACTGTCCAGAGGCTCGGCAAACCCACCATGAGAACCAAAGCCAACGTGGTCACTATCGGACCAAAAGGATGCAATATTGAGCCGATATCCGAAAGCCATAGAGTCATGCCCACTGATCATCCCAACCCTACGAGACAGGCTTCCCATGCCCCAACAGCGCAGTGAGGCGGCTGTGACCTCGAAGAGGATGATCTCCATCTCTTGACCGGGCAAGATGGCGCAGATGGCATCCCGTCCCAATCTAAATGCAGAAAAGAGCGCATTCAAAAGGCTCTGATTCGACACCCAAAAGGAACCTATAGAAGCTCAATCTTCGGGTTTGGAAACGTTGAAATACCCGCTCTTTTGTAACAAGGCTCTAAACGCAGGATCGATCTTCAATTCGCGTGCCACTGTCTGGCCACTTCGGGCCTTTCGAAAACCATCCCACCGCTCCTGCAATTGTGCCGCGATTTCAGGGGAGGTGCGCGCAATATTGTGCTGCTGATCCGGGTCTGTTCGCATGTCATACAAACAGGTAAAAGGCTCCCCTGGCTTGGGGGGCGGCTCTACCGTACGCATCGAACACACAAGCGGTTGTCGCAGCAGGGCATAGGGTGGTGAAATCACTGCACCGCGCATGGAGTCCCGTGGCGTCCAGCTGACGCCCCCCTCCACAAGTGCCGTACTTCGTATCTCTACATTCGGATCGCGAAGCATGGGCGTCATGCTTTCTCCATCAATGCCCGACGGAGCCACAGCACCCACAAGATCTAAGATGGTCGGCAGCAAATCGACATGGCTGACCAAGTTGGAAAGCCCCTTTCCTGTACCGGGCAAACCTGGCACTCGAACCAATAACGGCACATGAACAACCGGATCGAAGTAGCTGTCTCCATGAAGCAACTCATCATGGTCTCCCAAGGACTCTCCATGATCAGCCACAACCACCAAAATGGTCTTGTCCAGTCGTCCGGTGCGCTCCAACACATCCAACACGGCTCCCAAGTCTGCGTCCAATCGAGTCATGCTGTCGGCATAGTGAGCGCTCCACACCTCAAGCCCTTTAGGTCCCGCTTTTCGGACGAAATCTCGCAATTGGTTGGGGTCTGTACTCACCCCGACACCCTGAACTTGTGTACCACCAGCCACACCGGGCATTTGCCCTCGATTCTGACCGGGAGCAAGATCATCTCCCCATAGCAATCGGCCTACGCCTGTCGGATCACTGGCTGGATCGGGCGGTGCAACCACAAAGGGAAAATGTGCCGTCCGCGTATGCAACATGGCAAAAATTCGTTGATCCTTCGGCTGAGACTCAATCCACTTGGCCATCGGCTTGACGGACAATGCCGTACCCGTGGGTCCGCTCGCTTGTCTTCCATCAGGATTATCGGACGGCGCTTCGATGATTTCCAGATGCTGAAACCCTCTACTCAACCCATATTCTGGCCGAAAACCACTGGCAGCATTGATGGTAAAACCTGCCGTTTTATACCCATAAATTCCAAGTATTTCGGGCAAGGTAGGAACATCGGACACCAAACCCTTGTCCCAGCCTACCACCCCCGTCGAACTACCAAAACGGCCTGTCAGAATCGCTGTGAGGCTGGCCAACGTGAAATTCGATGCAGCATAAGCGGTATCGAACCGGTACCCTCCTTGTGCGATTCGGTTCAAGTTTGGGGTCAAGCCGCGGTTCTGGTACACGTCTACGTGATCACGACGCACAGAACACATTGTGACTAAAACCACATCACAGTCAGCACACACGGATCCAGCTTCCACCCCAGATGTGTCCACGGGTGCTTCAGCCTGCCAAGTACCCGCCCCTCCACGAACCAAAGGTCGAGAATCTAAAGCAGATCTGTCCATCGCAGCAGGCTGGCTTCCACCGGGGGGCGACACAGCAACTGGCTTTGGTTGGGTTTCAACTGGCTGTGGACATCCAAGGATGAACAGCCAAACCAATGGTATAAATCGGCGCATTGATACGAAGCATATCTCGTCGTTTGTAGTTTGAATGTGTTTATCGGTTAGGAAACTCACCCATGTTTTCCATGTTCACCGTTCTTTTCAGCCTTTCCACCAATGGATTTGCTGGACCCATAGAGCAATGCAACGTTCAAGCTGAAACGTGGTTGACCCAGTTGAAGACCAATGGCTGCACCGTGGGTCCTGCCTTTGAAAAGGGCGCATCTGCGGGCTGTACGGCCATTCCTGAAGACGGCTGGAAACGCGAACAAAGAGCGGCCCGAAGAGCCATTTATCAAGGGTGTGAACCCAACGTTCATGGACTGGGTGTACCCACAACAAACGAACAACCAAATGACGAGAACGCGACCTGTGGAGAACACATTCTGATCATGCGAGGAGAAACCCCAGAATCCCCTCCGCCAACATCGCCCACAATGGGGGTCGATCAAATGATGGGAATCATGGGGGCCGCGGTATGGACATGCTTTGATCCAAAATCTCTGGAGTTGTGTAGATCGACCTCATCGATAGAGNCCTCACCTTCAGATCTTCAGTCAAAACGGGAAGCATGCATATCGCTCACATCTCCGCCNCTTGACCCCACAGTCATCAGCTTGGCACTTGAAAGTGGAGTGATGCCGATCATTCCAAAAGAGCAGTTAGAATTACTGGATTCGCTCATCTTGGCTCAAAAAAACAACCGACTGGCACGCCTCAAAGAAAAAACGATCTTCCAACAAGCACAAGTGGATGAAGTGCGTCGGGCACATCGTTTCAAAAAAACATGTCTCTCCGCGCCCGAAGAGCTGGAAACACTGGAAAAAATCGAATCCATTCGAACAGAATGTATAGAACTAAAAGCGTTGTGGCGTGGAGAAGACACCACCCGACTGCAACTAGAAAAAGACGGCACCATCGCGACACGATTTCAAGAGAAGATGCGAGGTCGCTGCCTCAACACGGACTCATTGGGTGTGTCTGATCCTGCACAAATCGATGCACAACTCGCAGCGCTTCTGGAACAAACCAAGTCACTGGTCGTGATCCGCTTCATGGAGCTAATTCAAACCGATTGGGCTGCTGCTGAAGCACTATTGGATGCACACAGGAGCCATATGGACCCCGGTTGGGTGAAAGATGCTGTAGATCAAATCATCGAAGCGGGCGGCTAAGCCCACAACATCAGCAATGGCTCAAAATCAGACCTGGTAAACGAATTGGGATTTGCCGAAACCCAGCGAGGCACCGGGTTCCAAGACCACACTGCCTTTGATGGCCTCCCCATTCACCGTCACCGTGAAGAATAAGCCACCCAATTTCTCGACCTCGTGGCTTTTACCATTCCAAACGACCCGAACCGCACCACCAATGCCCGCTCCATCGATTTTGATGCCACCTTTACCAAACAGCAGACCATTGCCACCGATGAGCCATTCTCCACCGCCCACTACGGCAACGATTCGACCCAACTCTTGGAGTTGTGCATCTCGGCGCACTTCTTCCATATCGACCGCGGACAACATCGTCGTGTTGTGGGCCATTTCACCTTCAACAGCCGATACCTTTTTCAAAAACCCAGTGCGCTCTCCGTCCAGTGAATAGCGATTGGTGGTTTCCGACGCCACGTCTTCCACCTTCCGTGCCGGCTTGAACTCGTAGGACAAAACAAATTTTCCAACCTGCAGTTCATCACCCGGCTTCAATTTACAATCTGTGACCACTTTCCCGTTGACCTTGGTGCCATTTTGACTCCCCAAATCAACGACTCGATGACCATCCTCTATTTTATCGACCCGGGCATGGTGACGACTGACGGAAATGTCCGGCAACAGTAGATCCGTACCCTTTCCCCGACCAATCACGACCGCTGGCTGCAACAAGCGAAACACTTGAGGGTGCCGACCATGTCGTTTTACAACCAATCGAAATGACATCCGCTACGAACCTCGAGAACGGTTTGAAACACTGGGGGTTGGGTTGAACTCGTCTTTCCTGTTTACCACAGGACAGCCCACCCATGGCGTCCTACTCACAATCATCGAATCTTGCCCTCGTCTTGATGATATTTCCAGGAATTAGTGCCTTCGGAATCAACGGTAATCAACCGAGAGACCCGCTGGTCACCATCCACATAGGTCAGCGTGTGTTCGCCCGGATCGAGCGGGAGGTCAGATACAGGCGTCGAACCGCGAGGGACCTCATCGACCAACACAGAAAGTCCAATGGGATCGGAACTCAGCCGCACCAAAACGGGTTGTATGGCTTCTGGCTTCTGGGCCTCCACCTTTGGGGCCTTCTTTGCGATCGGAGCGCGTTGAATTGTGACCTTTTCTGCGTCTTGGCGCATAAAGTGGGTCNATCCCACCATCCCGGTCACACCAAGCAGCAAAAGTAGAATCACCGTATTCTNCACCGAATACCGACGAGTCAACGCTTCTGTGACCTCTTCGGTGATCTCGCGAGTACCCCCAACAGCAATGGTCTCATCCTCAAGAAACCCACCACCATGAAGCGAATAGGCCATCGCCGAACTGTCATCTTCAAAAATGATGCGACCGGTGAACTCACCTTCATCTTCTTGAAAGTCCTCGCTGTCTTGTAGCTCACTTACGCACACTCGAGCCCACTCTTCTGTTCCATCGCCGGCAGCCGAACGCTCAAGCTGTCGTGCCAACTTGGCCACCTCCTTGGGCAAGGGTCGCTCAACCGGATCGTAGGCCAACATTCGACTCAACAGGTTGGCCACCCCTGTAGCAACCTCCCCAAAAAGACTTGTGTTCAAACTCGCAAGTCGTTTTCGAACTTTCAGAGAGTGCATCTCCTCGCTTTCACCAGCCCAACCAAAGCGATCTCGCACGATCGATTCATACATCGTGACGCCCAAGGAATAGACATCAGACGACGGAGAGGCCTCTCCACCCGAGATCAGTTCAGGTGCCATGTAGTTCAACGAACCCAAGCGATATTCGGTTGTATGTGCCTCGCGATTAATGCCTTCGCTTCGTGCGATACCAAAGTCGAGAACCTTGAATTCTCCGTCGGGTGTCACGCGAATATTGCCCGGCTTGATGTCACGATGAAGAACGCCCAGCGCCTTGCCCGTTACAGAGCTTGGGCGATGATAGGCAACATCAAGCGCATTGGCGACACAATGCGTCATGTCCAAAATAATACGCGGTGGGATGGGCTGGGTGTTGCAATCCGGACTGATCACAGCGGACCAATTGCATCCGGGGATGTACTCCATCACCACAGCGACTCGCCCAGAAAGCGTGATCAAGTCATCGGCTTGAACGATGGTCCGATGTTGAAGCATGCCAAGCAGCCTGGCCTCATCGCGCATCCGCTCCGCGACCCCAACACTTCCTTGGACCTCTCCTTTCAACAACTTGATGGCGACCATCTTTGTAAAGCCGGACGCCGTACTCATTTCCGCGAGGTAAACCTCTCCGAACCCGCCTGTACCAATGCGACGAACGAAATGGAATTGGCGACCTACGCCATGCCCGGTGTCAGTAGAACCCACGTTCAAGAGGATCTACCAGCCCCGCCAGACAGTCAACTGCCCACCCCTGAAGAAAGACAACAGATCAGCGTGATCGGATTCAACAAAACCAAAATGAGGTGTACAGGTCCACATCGGACCAAAATAGTTGAAATGAAAACTGGTTGTATGAGCGTTGGCCAGCCCCCCGAGCTACTCGATGCGATATGGAGCGAAATCGAACTTGGAGTCCCTTATGAAGTTCTTGCTTTGTCTTATGCTCGGCGCCTGCAACCTCACCCCCAGCTACGTGGACACCATCGACATCGACCAGGCTTCCGCACGATCCGCATGGAATGTGGTCTGCAAAGGCTTGGAGATGGAAGAGGATCGAATCCGACAGTATGCAACACAACAGTTGTGGAAAATGAAAGCACCCGCTGAAGAGCAGGCATGCATCTGCAAAGAAATATCCACCCATAAATATGGATGGGATCCCGCCATCGCTGAAGGTCTGATTGGTACCAAAGACGACAAGATCGTAGGCTGTTTTGCTGCGCTTCTGGAGAAACCGGAGATCACAAAACGCAAAGAAGCCGTCGTCGCCCTTTCTCTGATTGCCGCGCCGATATCTCGAAAAACACTGGCTGGGGTCGCCAGTGCGGACGGAGACATCGAAACAAGAGTGGCTGCCGCCAAAGCCATCGGAGGAGATCCCCTGTACAAGGACAACTTGATGGCACTGCTTGACCATGAAGAAGCCCCGCTAAGGGCCATCGCTGCAGAAGGTTTGGCTGGCCATAAAGACAAAGCCGTCATCGAAGCCCTGGTGAAAACAGCGACTGAAGACAAGGATGGATCCGTTCGCGCAAAAGCATTGGTCGCCGTGAAATCAGGAGGCTCTCTTGCTGCGCACAAAATGGTGTGCCAAGCCATGCTCGATGACCCATCCCCTGCCGTGCGTACTGCGGCTGTAATGAGCTTCCGGGGCACCAAACGCAACAGCGCCATTGAGTGTCTTCGGGCGCGAGCGATGGCGAAAGAAGAGGACCCTGGTGTACGGCAAGCGGTTCTGGATGTTCTAAAGTCCAGCCCGAACGACAACGCGGCCAAACTTCTATGCGATGCCATTCCCTTCTGGATGCGTTCCTACGTAAAGGACGACATACCGGACAAAATTCCAGGCACCATGATTGTTAAAGCTCAAAATGACCGAGACTGGGAACGGTCCTACGACTGCTTTCAACGAGCCTACCGACAGTCGAGTGGATACTCCTGCTTTGCCAAAATGCACGTGGGCCTCTGGTTCCGTGAAGTTGGTGGAAAGCCTTATGTACCCAGCTGTCCTGGGTACGAAAACAAAGACAAGAAGTAGGAGCAATCATGGCCTCTCTTATCGACATCGTTCAAGATCCCGACAAACGCCGCGCCATTGTCACCGATGCCGCCAAACTACTCGACACCGAAGTCTCCGAAAAACGAGGATTCTCCGGCAAAGCTGTGAAGCTGGCATTCCGGGCGGTCAAGGGGGTCACACCTCAGATGATCCCCATGAGTATCGATGCATTGATCGATGACTTTGCTGAACAGATTCAGCCTTTCTGGGCAGAGTGCCAAACAAGTGGAAGTGATACCCGAACATTCTTCTCGGCTCGTTCCAACCAAATTGCTGAAGCACTTCTTTCCATTACCGATGCACGAGCTCAGCGCAGTACGCAACGCGTACTCAAAGGGGCGTATTCAAAGCTTCGGGGGCAAGCTGTACAGCACATCACAGCATCCATTCCGCGTCTCGCTGACCTGATCGAACGGCACGCCTCCTGACGTAGCCTTGACCAGCAACAGACTGAATCCGGTGCTATGGTTCTGCAAACAGGAGAGACCCATGCAACTGCGTTCATTGATTACCGTTATCGCCATCCCCGGCTTGGTTACGCTTAGCGCTTGTGATTCAAAATCAGAAGACACGGGCGCCGAGGGCAATCTGATCGGCGATGCTGACGCCGATGCTGACGCCGATGCCGATGCCGATGCTGATGCTGATGCTGACGCCGATGCCGATCCACAAACCGCTGAACTACACGGGACATTGACCTATGAAGATGGTTCCCCCGTCGGGACCGAAGACGTCCGGGTCAACCTTTGTTCGGCAATGCAATGCAGACCCACCGAACCCGACGCTTCTGGCGGCTTCTCATATACGGGTGTCGGTGCAGGCTACTACGCGCTGGATGTGGAAGCACACGATCATGACTTCGCAACCTTGCTCACGTTCATCAACATCGAAATGGAGGAAGTGCGTACTTTAGAAGCACCCATGGTCGTGCCGGAATACCAAACTTCAGCGGAGCTTACCGCCGATGGCACCGTCGCAGCCGATGGTGGACTTGAAGTCAACGTCGTTGTGGACAGCTACAGCGCAGCATTTGGGGCCGAAGGGGAGCCAACACTATCGAGCGTCAAGATCGATCCAAGCACATCCGGACTGCCCTTAGACGGTGTTCAGGGTGAAATCGTGGGCATGTGGTATCTGGGCAACTGGAACACAACCATCGATCCAGTTTGGTCTTTCTCGTTGACTGCGTTGGAAGGCGTATCTCCTGGAGACTCGCTGCGAATCTTTGGTGGTGACTACTTGGGCATCGAATGGCTGGACGGTGGCACCGCCACTGTGGCCGAAGATGGCTCCATTACATCCGATGACGGCAGCGGGATTCCCTTCTTGTCCACACTGCTCTTGGTCAAAGGCTAAGCGTAGCGAACACTGACTGGGGCATGATCTGAAAGCCCCGCATCCCGGCGAATCCAGGCCTTCTCCGCCCGTGCGGCAAGGTCCGGTGTGGCGATTTGGTAATCCAAACGCCATCCGCGATCGAGTTCGCGAGCGCGCCCTCGATTCGACCACCACGAGTACACCTGCAACTCGGGATTACAAGCGCGAAATACGTCGACCCACCCCTGTGCAAGCAACCTGTCCATCCACTCTCTCTCGTGAGGGAGGAAGCCTGAGCTTTTCTTGTTGGATTTAGGGTTGTGAATATCGATTTCTTTATGAGCGATGTTGAAATCACCACAGATCACCGTTGGAATTCCAGACTTCAACCAGGTTTTGGTCACACTCAGCATGTGTTCCAGAAACTCATCTTTCATGGACTGCCGAAGGTCTCCCGAACTGCCCGACGGAATGTACACAGAGACAACCCGCACAGGTCCCATCTCTGGCGTATCCACCACCATCCAACAAGTTCGTCCCTCGTTGTCTGCCCAATCGAGACCGATTCCTGTACCCGACTCCAAAACAGGAAGCCGGCTCCAAGAAGAAACACCCGAATACCCCTTTTTCTCTGCCTGCATTCGAACAGAGTCCCAACCACGAGGAGGCAGGTGATCTTTTTCCATCTGCTCCGTCTGCATGCGAAGTTCTTGCATGCACAAAACATCACACTTTTCCCGAGGTCGCCACTTGGTAAATCCCTTGCGAACCGCTGAACGGAGACCGTTCACATTCAAAGTGGTCAAAGTCCAACTCATTACTCTTCTCCCTGATGGTTACCGAACACAACAAGGGAGTATCCACCCTTGGCGCCACCATCTTCTGTGCTGGTCACACGAATTGCAGTGCCTTCTACATCAATGGATTGACCCGCAACGAGACGTTCGACGGATTCTCCATCTACCGTGACATCCATACACCCTTGTGAACATGCGATCCGGTACAAGCGCAAATGCTGCCCTCGATACACCGTTTGCCATTCGGATTGAGCAGCACCACCGGGCGCAACATGAATCCACCCAGCCTCAGCCAAGCCTGGGATCGGTTTATCGCTCACGCTGGTCGAGCGAGATCCGGAATGAAGCACCTTCACATGGGTCAACACAGGCCCCGCTCCCAGCGTCCCCAATGGTTCAGCATCTGTAGCGGCTGCATCATCGGGTTCAGCAATCCGTAATTCTGGCTTCACGCCTTCGCTCTTTGGCTCATCCGACTCTCTTCCACCTGGCACAACTTCGATATTCACACCCGAATCAGCCCCAACGTCCATATCGAACAACTCGCTTCCTATAATCTCCACGTCCAATCCCACACCTTCTTGGAGGGACTCCAGCGCTTCCCGCACACCGTCAGCAAGCGAATCTCGTGTTGGACCATCCTTAATGTTGGCATCACTCAGGGCGTTCAACACTTGATCGATCACATCCGACCACTGGTCATCATCAGCCATGGATACACCTCGATGAATGGTCTATCTCGACGAGGTGTCAAGCGCCGCGCCGCGCAACCATTGTCCACCCCGTACCCGGTTCCAGGTCAGCATCGACAAAATGAACAATTCCAAAGTAAAACCCAACCAGGCCCCCACGGCTCCCAAACCAAAAACCACAGCACCCAAATACCCTGCAGGAAGCTTCAAAAACCAAGCACAAGATAAAGACGAAACCATGACCCATCGCGTATCGCCAGCGCCGTTGAGTCCCCCTTGAGAGGCCATTGTCACGGCATCAAAAACCTGAAAAATGGCCGCCACAATCAGAAGATCCTTGGCCAATCCGGCCACCTCAATGGTTGCACCAAATGGCAACAACAACTGGTCCGGACAAACCACGAATACGACACCCCAGAACACCATGATGCCCACAGCCAGCTTCAACGCTGACCGCACCACAGGGCGTGCCAGATTGGATCGTCCAGCACCCACAAAATGACCCACCAAAACGCTACACGCCTCACCGACAGCATGGCCTGGCATAAAACTAATGGAACAAATCCGAAGAACAATGACATGGGCCGCCAAATGGTTCTCACCCACCCAACTGATCATCGATGAAAAGATGACGAAACTTCCCATTTGGAGCGAATACCGCACACCAATCGGAAACCCCAAATTCCATGACGACTTCATCAATTCGAAATCCACGCTGGAGCTTTTCAAATCCAAGTGAGGTCGAATATGCCACGACAGATAGGCGACCTGAACCATCAGCGAAACCACTGTCGCCAACGCGGCCCCGCCAACCCCCAAAGCAGGCAGTCCCCACAGCCCAAAGATCAACAAAGGGTCCAAGGTGAGGTTGACCCCATTTCCAATCAGTGTCGCTTTCATCGGAGTCCGCGTGTCACCACGACCTTGGAACCATGCAGTCATGGCCAAATTGATCAACACAACAGGCGCTCCCAAAACCCGAATGCTGAAAAACTGATCTGCGTACTCAGCCACCGCACCACTGGCACCCAATGGGTAAAACATTGAGGCTGGCAACAACGAGACCGAAGACACAAGAACGCCTAAAGGAAGCGCCATCCACAAGGCCTGCCACCCCATTGTCCGCGCCACAACATGGTCTCCCGCACCCGTCGCCTGTGCAACCAAAACCCGCACACCGCCCATCAGGCCGGCACCAAAGCTCTGGGAAAAGAAAACCATGACCGCGGCCAACCCCACCGCGGCCAGCGGAGCCATCCCCAAACGGGCCACCCAAAGCGTGTCCACCACACTCATGAGGGTATAGGACAACATCGAAACCATGACCGGCCATGCCAGTTCAAACACAGCACGCACAGATGTATCTTCTGACTGTGCCTCCATGCCCGCCCCCTCGGCGGCTCCACTCTGCGCGCAGTTCTACGTCTGTGTCAAGCGATACTGCTCGCTACCCGTCCAACCAACCTTGGGGCTGCTTTCGCGCAGCGAGGTAGGCATCCACATCCGCAGCTCCTTCTTCTTCCAGGCCCAACTCAAACCTCAACAAGCCGCGGTCCCGACGAACATCCAGAGCATCTGGGGTCAAACATAGAATCCTTTCCACACAACGAAGAGCGCCTTCCAAATCATTTCGCCGCATGTAAGACGACCTCAGATTGTTGTTCATCCGAAGCAAAAGCTGTCTCCCCGTGACCGGTCGGAGCCACCACGTAAGTGGAGGCACACGCCCATCGGTCTTGGCCAATACACGTTGGAACCAGCCCTCAATCCGGTCCATCCGAAGCACACGGCCTTCCCCATAAGGGTCGACAAAAAACCGGGGTGTCGAACCCGCCGGTGAAACCAAAAAGTGTGTAGGGAATCCAATACCGTGAACTTCGATGCCCAGTCTTTTCGCCACCTCGATGTAAATCAAGCACAACATAATCGGAAGGCCTGTTTTAGATTCAAGTACGCCATTGAGCATGGAATGCGCCGGATCATCATATTGCTCAAGCGCACCATGAAAGCCCACTTCTTTAAAAAGTCTATGGTTGAGGCGAGCCACCACCCCAAAACAGTCCGCATCCTCCGGAATGTACAGACCTTCAACCAGAGAATCTATGGCTGAAATCATGCCATCAATGCTCTGTAAACCCAGTTCTTCCGCACACATCCACGCCGCACTTTGGTCCAAAGGAATGGAATCGCTATTCTGCCCCACAAGCGCAATAAACTGCTTGCGGGCTTCAAGGCGTATTGCCTCAATTTCAGTATTCATGGCGATCTCCCAACGGCTTGGCGTAAGGTGCTCTCTATACTTGTAGCCGAACCGGAAGGGCGGCGCACACCCTGAACACAGTGAGCCCGCGATGACTTGGACCCCATACCCCGGCGACAAATACTTGGATTTTCCTGAAACTGAAGCTTGGTGTCGGGCCTTGGCATCCGCCCATCCAGACTGGTTCAGCATCCAAGACATAGGGAACAGCCGACACAATCGCTCGATTTTTCTCCTCACTGTAGGAGAACAGTCCGCAGACATGAGCAGCCGCCCCGCATTCTGGCTAGACGGCGGAACACATGCGGCTGAGTGGACCAGCGTCATGGCTGTACTTCACACGTTGTCTCGCTGGGCAGAACGCCTCAGTAATGGGGATGAAGAAACCATACAGCTCTTCAAGAGTAGAACTGCATATGTGGTTCCATGCATCAGCCCAGACGGGTTTCAAGCGCTCTGCGAAGGCGCGCCATTCATCCGTTCCACACTCAGAGAACAACCAGAAGGTTTTCATCACTCCGGTTTACGCCCCAAAGACATGACCGGAGATGGATCCGTCCGATGGATGCGATGGAAACATCCCGCCGGACCGTGGGTAGAAGAGCCAGAGACCCCCTTACAGATGCGCCACAGGACACTCGATGATGATCCTGCGGATGCCTACTTCCTTTGCGATGAAGGTGTCTTCGAACACTGGGATGGTTCACGCTGGTCTGAAGCACCCCGTGAGCATGGCATCGATCTGAATCGAAACTTTCCAGGAAACTGGGCGCCGTTCCGAATGTTCGGGATGGATGGAGGCGCATACCCACTAAGTGAACCTGAAAGTCGCGCTGTAGTCGATGCCGTTCACGCGCGACCCAACATCGCCGTCGCGCTGACCAATCATACATACACCGGGTGCATCCTTACCCAGCCCTACAGAGACCCCAGCCCTCTATCTCAACCCGATATTGATCTATTTGAGTCGCTCGCATCATCCGCTGTCACTGGAACCGGCTATCGCGTGATCAAGGTTCACCCCGATTTCGTATACGACCCGAAGAAAGCCATCGTTGGCGTATGGAGTGACACACTATCCACCACATTCGGTATTCCTGGATACACGCTGGAGTTGTGGGATCCCTACGGTTTTGCAGGTGTCGACATTGAGAAGCCAGCAGAATTTTTCCGTAAACCAGACCCAAAACTCATCGGCGCACTCTTTCGTGCGTTCACCAAAGACCCTGGCGCAGTCCACGACTGGGAGGATTTTGACCACCCCCAACTGGGTCCCATACAGATCGGTGGCCTGGACTACATGCGCACAATCCGCAACCCACCTGTGGCGTATCTACCAGCAGAAGTTGGACGCGGGGCTACGGTCGCTGACCGACTGCTGCAATCCACGCCCGAACTCCAAGTCTCTGTCCACACACAAAAAGACGGCGAAGTCACCATCGTAGAAGCATTGTTCGAAAACCTTGGTTTTTTGCCAACAGCGGCATCGGCACGTGCCGAAGAAATAGAAGCCGCCCCTCCGATTCGAGTCACCCTTGAAGTGGATGAAGCAATTGCCCACATCGATGGCGATGTAGCCCAAGTTATCGGACACCTGGATGGATGGGGCAGTCTTCAGGTAGGACCGGCCCGACATGGCATTTACAGTGGGCTTGGATCAAGGGGTCCCCGCGCTCGAGCCAAGTGGGTACTGAGGGGTACCGGGACTGTACGCATTGCATGGACTGCTTCCAGGGCTGGCTCTGGCTGCGTGTCGACCAACATATAGACGGAGATAATGATGCTAGCAGATAGAGAAGGCCACGTAAAAGTACGAGCAAACATTGCCGGAGAAGTCGAAATTCGGGTGAGCGTAGGAGACACCGTGGTACGAACACAAGCCATCGCGGTGGTCGAAGGTGACCATGAAATTGAATCATTGTCCGTTCGAAAAACCTCAACCGTCGTAGACATTCATGTCGCCACTGGTGAAGAGGTCGCGGAGGGTGCGGTATTAATGACTGTATTGGAAATGCAGTAGGGAAGGCTCCTGCCCACGCGACCGCCCACCACCAGCCTTAGAGACCCCGAAAACTGCACTTTTCGAGCCTCCATATTGCGCTCAAGATCCGTGTCTCTGGTCCGATAAACACAGAGAAGATGAACTTGGTTTTCACCATGACTGCGGGCAGAACCGGTACCCGGTTTCTTTCCAAACTGATCGGCGACAATGCACCGGACGCAGAGGTGCATCACGAACGAATTGGTTTCGGGGATTTTGGGGTACAGGCGCCCGACGTGTCTTTGCTACATGAATTTAATTTCCACGGTGTGACCGAAGCGGTGAGCCAATTCTGGGATACCAAATTCGAATCAATTCTCCGTGGACACGCCCCCTTGTATGTGGAAACGTCCCACGTACTCATGAAGGCAGGCTTGGTGGAGCATGTGGCAGCGCTTGCGCCAGAACACACGGTGCATCTGGTCATTCTACAGCGGGACCCATTGGATGTTCTTAGCAGCTACCACCGGCGGGGAGATTTCGGTGGCGCGGCCAATACCTGGCTGTGGTACCTCGATCCAGCCTATGCCCAGAATCGAATGCGATTTACGGTCCCAGATGGCATTCACCCGTTGATCGCCAAGCGCCATTGGTATCTGCTCGAAATCTCAGTGCGGGCGGAACTCTACGCCGCTCAATTGGCAGATCGTACCGGTATCCATATTCATCGGGTGCAGCTTGAAGAATTGAATCAGCCGGACTCTGCATCGACGTTCCTTCAAAGTATCGGAATCGACGTGAATCCAGAAACAGTGACAGTTGGTCCAGCACAAAACACCAGCAAGCGGCTGGGTGAGATCCCGGCAGGCGTACAGCGACAACTTACGCTGTGCGCACATGCATTGCGCAGGACGGACCCAAAAGGGCTGGCGGCTCAACTCTCTGCAAGAGCAAGCTGAACCCCCAAAACGGATATGCGCCTTTCAGACACAGTGGTCATATGAGGGTGTTCTGCCTAGTTCATGTCATCGGAAGCATGCGCCAAAATCATCTGTTCCAACTTGGCTCCGCTTACCTGGTAGGCGATGTTACAAAAATGGCAGATAACCTCTGCCTGCCCGTCTTCTTGAAGCATGGCTGTAAGCTCCGTTAGCGGCATTGAAGCAATGACGGCCTCCACCCTTTCTTGGCCACAGGAACAACGCCACTTGATGGGCTGTTCTTCCAGTACCTGAAAGGAAACACCCTCCAATTCCCCAGCCCCGATGGCATCAAAAAGCGCGGGAATGGTCATTTCTCGAACGGGATCAAAAGCCACAATAAATTCCGCAGAAGCTTCCAATTCTCGGCCAGGATCTGCCGGCAAGCGCTCGATTAAAATGCCACCGGCGTAGATCACATGACCATCATCAACTTCAGCACGAATACACAGAATGGTATCCACTTGGGAAGAACCTCCAAGGTGCTTTGAGAGCGCCTCTTCAATGGTCTCGGACTCTACAGCGGTCACCCCCCTGTACAGCTCCTTTCCAGGCAAGGATTTAATCACAAGGAGCATGCCTTCCACACGTCCTTGTTCAGGCACGGTCACCACACCCGGCGTGAATCGAGCGCGAACGCCACCGCTGGCGTCCACATCGCCAATAAATGCACAAACAGGATTGCTGCCCTGGAGCTGAAAGCTCACGCGCTCTTCACCCTTGATTTGACCTGCCAAGAAAACACTCGCGACCACAGACTCTGCAGCAAGCTTGGCAGCGTCACCTCGAAGTTCGTGCAACTGGCATGCCTGCTCCGCAACCCCCGCCACATCTACCGCAAGAACTCGAGCAACATTTCCGCCCAATATTCCTCGAACTATTTTATCTGCCATGTGGCCTCCACAACAGCCGTTATTCTATCCTCATTGAACCTTCGGGACACCCATCACGACAAAGTCACTCTGGAACCGGATACCATTGGGCATCATGAACCATAGACTCCGCGGAATTGTTGTTGGACTGGGTCTCTTGTTGGCCACCGAAGCCGTCGTCCGTCTTGTCATCCCAGAAAACGACCTGCTCTTCTCCTGGGAACACCCCGACGGCATCATTGCACTGATGGGCGACCAAGTGTACTTGAGAAAATCGAGCAGCACGACAAGCAGTGACGGGCCCTACCCTTGGACGATTACCACCAATAATCTGGGTTTAAGAGAGAATGAAGAACCAACCCCGCAGGCTGCCAAGGGAACCAAACGTTATCTCGCCCTCGGTGACAGTTGGGTTTTTGGTACGTCGGTGACCCAAGGCAAAAGCATTCCCGACCAAATAGAGAGCGCACTGACAGCAGCAACAGGTCAACCGACTGAAGTTCTAAATGCCGGAATCCCTGGAGGCAGCGCTTTTGAAATGTTGTCTCGATGGCAAGAACTCAACGGATCCCTTGAACTCCATGGCGTGATCTTGGGAATTCCACACAACGCTGGACGTCAAAAAGAACTCTCGTCGGCCCGAGACTCCATGTTTAAGAGCGGAGGGGGCGCACCGTACATCAACATCCGAACCTATTTGGCATTGCGCAGGGCCATCGCACCATACACCCGTCCTCGGTATGCTTCTATGGAGTACACTTCGGGCGTTCATGATGAAGGCATGCTCCAAGACCTGGTCACCATTACCGCTCAGGCACGCGAACAGGATCTGCCTGTTTGGGTGATTGAATTTCCGGACAATATGGACTTATCTGTGGGACGCATTTCACCGATCGATCAACGATGGAGAAATACGCTGGAACCGATGGGGGCAGTCTTTGCAGGCCATGCACTCAACACGCGAAGTTGTTGGGGTTTCTTTGACCACGGCCATCCAAGCGAAGCGGGAGCCAATGCCATCGCCCAGGTAGTGGTCAATGCAATGGTGGCCAACAAAAGCGCGAAGATGCTCCAAACAGAACCATCTTGCGATGCCGTGGACGGTGTAGGCCCTGGTAAGCCCGGATGGGTTGTCCCCAAATGAAGCCGGCTCCTCGATGGACAGGGTGGGCATTACCGGCACTGTGCATCGGCATTGTCCTCTTGCTGCATCTGGCTTGGCTGACTCACAACTCATCCGTAGAGACCTGGGATGACGATGCAGGCCTGTTCAAGCTGGCAATGTGTTTAACAGACGGACTCGCCGGACAAACAGAGCCTTGTTCGGCTGGGGCACCCTACCCACCACTGGTCCCTTTCGTGACCAGCATTCACTTTAGCCTCACTGGTGTAAAAAGCCTACCGAACGCCCTGTTCAGCTTGTGGCCATTCCTACTTCTCCTATGCACAGCATTATTTGTGGGACTAAAGCGTGCGGCGGGCAATATGGCTGGCCTTGCAGGCATCACGATGGGACCTGTGATTGTGTGGTCACTTCATATTCGCGGCAAATACTACACAGAGGTCCCTCTCGCCGCACTGGTCATCGCCTCCGTCGTCGCTCTCACGGCTTCTGATCAGTTCCGTAATCGTATTTCATCCATCACATTTGGTGTGCTGTTGGGGCTGGGACTGATGACCAAATGGTCCTTCGCGTTCTTCTTGGGTCCTATCGCAGCCCTTGCGGTCGCCTTGGCCGTCTCGCAACCATTCCACAGCAAGCAACACCGCGTGTTCGCCTTCCTCGCCACACTCGCTGTTCCCATATTGATCGCTTCTGGTGCTGCCAACCGAATCCCATTTGGAATGACCATCGGTGTGTGGCTTGCTGTAGCCTTGTGTGCATCACTGCTTTACCTGCGCAAACGGAAAGCCGAATGGGTACACGATTCCGCTCAAACACAATGGCTAAACGTGGGCCTCTGTGTTTGTTTTTGCATCATCATTTGTGGGCCTTGGTATTGGACGTATTTACCCACGATGCAGGAGTTCCTCGCTGCAAACCTATCTCAAAAATTTCATGGTGATCCCCTTCCTGCACACATGGGATGGCCTTTCTATCCAGCTGTGATTCTTACACGTGTCATGTCCACCCCATTGAGCATCCTGTTCATCGTCGGTGCTGGGCTGAGCCTAAAGAAAAGCCGTTCGCCACTGCTCACATGGTCTCTGCTCGCACTGCTTAGCGGCACCCTCATACTGGGTGTTCTTCCATATCGATCCGGCCGATACATTGTCGCTGGGCTGGGCTTGCTCGCACCCGTCATAGTCCTGGCAATCAACCATTTCCGAACGGTGGCCCAGGTGGCATTACCATTGCTCTTCGCATCGGGCCTGGCCCATCAATCAAGTTGGATCTTCTTGGCTTTCGGCGGCACCAATGTGCCCCATCATCTATCGATATTCACCCTTCCAGAACGCGACCTTATGGGAAACACGCATGAGGGTGTATACCAAGCATATCGAGATCTGCTTCAGCCTAAATGGAGATTCTTGCCCGTGGCAAACCCTCCGGTACAGCGAATCCCACCATCAGCTCAACTGGCTACACGCATTCAAAATGACAGTGGGCAGACCCCACACTTTGTGGTGGTGCAAGATAGCGGAAGTGGCTTGAATTTGAATGCCATGCGGACGCATATGTTGGCGCTCAGTCCCCCAGGCACATCGGAGATCGTTACCGAATCCATACCTGCCAACACCCAAACCCTTCGCACATTGGCACACCGCGCGAAGTACCCACGAGATCAACCAGCCACAGCCAGCGGACCGGCTCAACCTCGGCAACTGTACATCGTGGATACCTACAATCCCGAACAGGGGCCTCGGTCCAGCTTTGCAAAACTACTTCACAACCAAGGTTGGACCGCCATCGCTCGCAATGGGGTACGCTCCGGCTTTGAGCCGCTTGGAACCACCATCTGGAAGGCACCTTCCCCATGATGAAGCGAAAGACCCAAAACATTGGAGGCGAAATCCATCATGCCAGTGTGTCAGAGGGACCATCTGACCGACCCGTAGTCTTGGCCCTTCACGGTTTTTCGGGGGCGGGTTCCGATTTCGAGGCCATCACATCACACATCGATCTGGAAGTCGTTGCACCCGACATCTTGGGTCATGGGGATTCCCCGGCCCCAAGATCCCGTGAATCATACCGAATCGATACCGTTGCCCATCAAGTCGTGACTTGGACAGACGATGAAAGGCCTGTGTTTCTTCTCGGGTACTCCATGGGGGGCCGCATCGCTCTGCGGGCCGCTCCTCTGCTCCAAAACAGACTGATGGGACTAATCTTGATCAGTGTAAATCCAGGTATAGAGGACACGACAGAGCGTACGGAACGAATCGCCCGAGACGCTGCACTGGCCGCTCAAATCGAACAAAATGGTATCGGCTGGTTCACAGAGTATTGGTCAAAAACACCATTGATTTCCACACAGAAAAACATTCCCAAAACCATACGAGACTCTATGATGGAATCACGGGAGTCACAGCGGACTCATGGATTATCAGGAAGCCTGCGGGGAATGGGGCAGGGAGCAGTAAACCCAATTTGGAACAACCTTCCCCATGAAGACACCCTACTCATCACAGGGGAACTGGACACGGCCTATACAGACATCGCTGACCGAATGTGCGCGGTCATGCCCAATGCCACCCGAATGGTTGTCGAGAATGCGGGACACTGCACACACCTCGAAGATGTAGAAACTGTCGGACCGGCGATTCAGAACTTCATCAATAGAGTCATCGGGTAAACGTCCAAGTCGTCTCCGTCGAAAGTTCCTTATCGTAGGCATATCCAGCAGCAGTAAAGCGCTTGATTTCCTCTGGATGCTCCAGACGATTTTCTATGATGTAGCGAGCCATCATACCCCTGGCTTTCTTCGCCAAAAAGCTGATCATCTTTGGCTTTCCATCACGGATCTCTTTGAATGCTGGTGTAATCACCACACCCGGCAGGGCTTTGGTGTTCACCGACTTGAAATACTCATTCGACGCAAGATTCACCAAGGTCTGGTCAGAATGACCTTCCAGTGTGGACTGAATCTGTTGCGTGATTCTATCGCCCCAAAAAGCATACAGATTAGAGCCGCGGTCTGTTTTCAGCCGCGTCCCCATCTCCAAGCGATAGGGCTGCATCAAGTCGAGGGGGCGCAACAAACCATACAAACCCGAGAGAATCGCCAACCGGTCCTGCGCCCACTCAAGGTCCTGTTCACCGAGCGTCGGCGCATCAAGGCCAGTGTAGGTGTCTCCGTTGAACATCAAGGCAGCAGGTTTGGCGTTGCCTGGGGTGAACGGTGTGTTGAATTGCTGAAAGCGCTCGTGGTTCAGCGCTGCCAAGTTTTCTGAAATCCCCATTAAATTCTGAAGATCGCTGGGTTTCAGCTTTCGGGTCGTAGCAATCAGTCGCTCAGTTTCAGCGAGCAAGTTTGGCTGAGTGACAGACAGAGAACGGCTTAGCAATTCAGTATCGAGTTTCTTTGCAGGAGAGACTACAGCAAGCACAATGGCACCTCCATCAATCGATTAACCCTTTCCGATTACTCAGGAGAGCCAACACGCCTCAAACGTGAGATCAGCGCAACCAATGCATCCGCGAGCAACATCCAGACCAAACCAATACTCATCAAGGCAGACATCCACCACAAAGGTGAGACGGGTACCCCATCTGTCATTCGATCTCGACCAATCGACTGCAGCCTGACACGTCCATCACGGACTCGGATTTGCGGGTTGCCATTCATGTCCTCTACGGGACAGACCATCCGCTGCTCTCCTACACGAACCGTCACAGCATCCGTCCCACGCTGCAATTCTACGGGTACAGGGCCGGACAAAGGATCAATTTTTCCCATACATTGGGCAGCTCCTACATCGGTGTGTGCCTGAACAACCCCACCCGGCCCCACGGACACCCACAACCCAACACCTGACTGTACTGCAAGACTGACCGACATCACTGCAGTCTCATCGAGAGAAGCGCGTACATACACTTGATCAGCAGGTCGCTGCGAAGACCAGACTGTACCGGAGGCTAGTCGCCAAACACTGGTTCCAATATTGGGTTTATCGAAGGCTTCAATCTCAACCGGACCCGCCACATGAGTCCAGTCAGAGGGAGATCCTGCAGCCCGGTTCCTCTCGAAAAAATCAATACACAAAACACCACAAAGCAAGCCCAGAAAGCCAATCAACGCGCGTGCAGCTCTATGCTTCATCGCAGCAACTCCATGCGCTCGGTTGATTCATCATAGGTCGGTAATGGCGCCCCCGTTCCTCGGTGTCCCGATGATCTTCCGCGAACCCATCCACGAAGCCGAGAAGCGACACCTTCTGCCAAGATTTTGTGTCCCCTTTCAGTGAGATGATGTGCATCAATAAACAGTTCGTCCACCTTGCGATCACTTTCCCAAAAAAGAGCCGGTCCATTGACCACCGGCACACCCCATCGATCCGCAATATCTCCTATCACTTGACGATACTGAAGCGTCAGTGTCGAAGCATGGGAATTGTCGAGGTCTGCGGGCAGGGGCAAGGTAATCAACACAACATCGACTCCCCTCGCCAACGCATCCTTGGTAAGCGCGTCCAAAAGATTCGCGTACTGATTAATCCCCATCCGAGACCATCCGTCCGGATTTCCATCAATCTTCCCATCAAATACTTGCTGACGGTGCAAAGCCCGCGGACTCTTCAGCACACGCATGTGGTAGTCCAACACGCGAAAAAACGCGAAAGACTCCCAAAATTGACGTGTTCCTGGACCACTTCGGTAGATATCCAGCATGTTTTCGTCCAAATACTTGGACACACTCACTTCAGCAGACGGACCGGAAACGAGCAGAACATCGGGCTGCAGATCCCATCCACGCAGATCCATCAGATTGCGGTGCTGCAAGATCCCATACCCAGGAACGGCCATCACCAATGGCTGTAATCCCACGCGGCTACCGCCAAGCTGCTTTGCGGCTTGATGCGCATAGCTTTGGCTCAACTCAAGTCCTTCAGCAAACGCTACCTCCCCCCCTAATGACAGAATCCTCCGTACATTCGATGGTTTGGGCGTCACAATTTCTTGGCCCCTCATGCCCATGGAGTTGATGAACACGGTTCGCCCATTCACCTCCTGTTCTCCAGAAGGAAGCTCCCACAACAGATAGGGGTTGATCCCATCCGCATACTGCACTGAAGGATCAAAGCTCCACTCGTACTCGGAATGTTTTGCCCACAGTTCAACCGCGCACAAGCAGAGGCACGCAATCACAGCACCACGGATGATCGCATCGACCGTTGAACCTGAAATTCGCCACCATTTACTCACAGCAGGAGACTAACAGGCCACAAGTCTTTCTTTTTTATTATCTATTTTGTTATTATATCATCTGAATACAAAATATTCGATATAATGTTATTATATCAACATTCTTGTTGAGTATATTCATATATGTTATTATACCATCATGGATGATAAAACATCATCATACCTCGCACTCAATATCCGCCGATTGCGTTCTGCTAGGCAATTGAGTCAACAAAAACTGGCCACCTTGGCCGGTATTCCTCGCCCCACATTGGCCCATCTGGAATCCGGATCGGCCAATCCAACGCTCTCCGTTCTGATGCGCTTGGCCAGTGCTTTACAGGTGATGATCGAGGAACTGATCATCCCACCAAAAGCCTCGGCCAAGCACTTCAGCGCGGAAGACCTTCCAACTCGCCAGCGGGGCTTGGTCTCCATTCGAAAACTACTTCCGGACCCTGTTCGGGGCTTTGACATCGAACGGATACTGATTCCCGCTGGCGAATATCACACGGGAATTCCGCAAACACGTGGAAGCCGACGATACGTGATCAGCGAAAGCGGTTCACTCGAGCTTTCACTAAGCGGGGAAGCGTACTCACTAGAAGAGGGAGATGTACTCGTATTTAGGGGTGATCAACCTCACACCTACCACAATCCAAGTCTCCATCCTTGTGTAGCCCATGCCGTGATCACATTGGCCCCCATACCCGACTAAGCAAAGCCGAAAAGCTCCCAAAAAACGAAGTTCGTTTGCATCATTGGGTGCAGCCATTCTGTCTGTCGTATAGCCTGAACACGTGAATACCTTATTCCTATGGCTGAGTACTGCGGGCGCCGTTGAAGCAGACTGGAGCTTTGAGCGAACTCGATTCTCGTGGATTGGAGGACAGGTCACCCACATACGCTCCAGTTACGGAAACCTGCCTATCGATGGACCTCCAGCGGTGGTTTTCGAAGACACTGCCGGGTCGGTCGTGAATACCATCGGCGCCACACCCATTCACGCACCTGCAAGCCTGCAACCAAGCATCTCTGTACATCAAGCCGCAACCATTGCTGCAGAACATTGGTATGCCCAGGCTCCCGCCAAAGGAACCCTGGTCTTACACCAAAATGCTGACACTACACGGCTTGCATGGCGGCTTCGCATAGAAGCGATGGGACAAATCTGGACCACCTGGATCGATGCACACTCGGGANAAACTCTTGGAACTGAAGCTGACAGTTGGTCTGCACAAGCATGGGTATACGATCCAAATCCCGCCGTGGCCGAACTCACNCCTGCTGAACTACTTGGACTGACAGAAGGCCCCAATCTACAGGGACATTTCGCGTTTGCCACCGACTGTATAGAGTGGAGAATTGATCCCAAACCATACGGGGAACGGGTGTGCTTGGATTGGAACCACGCCGCCAAAGCGACGGGGGACGGAAACTTTTTTATCGAACCCAATCACGGGGACCTGTACGACCCTTTCGCCGAAGTTCAAGCCTATTTTCATACCGACCGAATCGCGCGATGGCTCAGCAATCGTTTCGGTATATCACTGGGATACAGCCTACAGATCTTCACCAATTTCCCGCTCACCAACGCTTTTTTCGGCGATTTCGACGATGACGGAGATCGCGACATCAGCTTCGGAATCAGTGATGATGGCTACAACCTTGCATACGATAGCGACGTTGTGTACCACGAATTCGGCCACGGGATTGTTCGAAAGCTGGCCGGTTCTATGTGGATGCAAGCAGACACACTTGGAATCGATTGGACTCCGGGCGCACTCAATGAAGGTGTTGCAGATACCTTTGCCATGATCTTGAACCCGGACCCCCTTTTGGCTGAATCACTCGGGGCTTCAGATAAATGGGATTTGGCCATCCGAAATTTAGAACATGCCCGATTGTGTCCCGACGATCTCCGCTCTCAAGTACACCGAAGTGGGGAAATCTGGGGTTCTATGGCCTGGAACTTGGTCTCCGACCCCAGAATCGGACAAGACCTGACTGCCGACCTGCTCGTTGCCACCATCGCCGGATGGGGGAATGGAACCAACTGGCCAGACGCCGGTTGGTCCCTGATTGAAACCGCCGAAATTCTATTGAATGATCAGTTGATTGATGAAGACACTTTCAGTGCAGTCAGCGACCACGTGGCCAACTCAGGAATACTCGACTGTGAACGAATCGTAGACCTGAAGCACACTGAATCATCGCTACAATACCTGATGAACCTGGGCCTCATGGATCAATATGAGCGCATTCCGGCTGGAGTACAATTTCAATATCAAACTCCACCGGAATCGAATGAATTTCAAATCAACATCGAGGACTTCAGCGGTGTTGATGCACAGACTGGACTGGCTGTGTATCTGCGCGCTGGAAACCCCGTCGAACACGAAGCCATGCGGATTGAAGGGCTGGGCCTCCACCATGCAGTGCCTGTGGCATTCGACGCAGTCTTCGAAATCGATGAAAGCGCTGCCACCATTGTGCTGAACGAAGAAAGCGACCCACCGTTGGTTCCAGGAGAACGCTACTACTGGTCCATCGCCACCATCAACCGAGGACGCTCTCCTATGGATGTGGCATACAGCAAAGTGACCATACAAGCNAATGCATTCATGGGGGGCTTCGCCAGCCTAGAACCCAACAAGTCCGTGGGCTGCACCAACCTACCCACCCATCGCACCCATCGTTTCTTCTGGCCCATCGTCATCGCCCTAATGGTCGGCATCAGGCGCAAATTGGGTTGAAACAACACAACTCAACAGCACACCATGGCGCCATCTAAAGTAGCGCAGCAAAATAGCGCACTTTAAAACGTCAATAATTGCTGGTACTGTTGCTGATATTAAGGATGTTCATTTTTTCGTGGCCACAAATGCAAATCTAATGTTCGCGCTACAGAGTCCCATTGGGCTTCGTTTTGGCGCAACGATTGAAATCGACAGCGACCGCATCACATTTGAAATGGACATGAAAATTCCAAAGGGAATTGAATGCCCCTTCCGAATGGAACTCTCTGGACAAGAAGACACAGTGATGGGTGACGTCCGAATCGAACGGGTTCTGCCTCCAAGAGGGGGTAATCTTCCGCGATTCATTGCCCGCATCACGGCAATGCCACCAGAAGATAGGCAAAGATATGACGGCTGGAGAAGAGACCTCGCCACAGGGGGGGTTTCTCGGCGTTTAGAACAAGACCCCGCCTCACTCAAAGAGCAGATGAGCCGGCAGATGATGAGTGGGGCCACCGAAGAAGAAACACGACGAGTTCTGGAAAGAATGAACTCAAAGAGAAGATACAAAAAAAAGGATGAGGGCCGGGTAGAAGGAGACCCCTTTGGGCTTGAAGACGAAACGGACGTAGACAAGCGAGCCGACACAGCATCTCTTCGGGCAAAACTACGGAATCAATCAGAAAGCAGCCAAGCGACCACAGCTGTTGTGGACGAAGAAGAAGCACCAGCCAAAGTAGAAAAGGTGGAGCCAGAAGTGGCTCCTGAGACACCATCTTGGTTGCCAGAAACCAAGACCACCCCACCGGCCGAAACCTCCGCAAACTGGGTCTCTACGATCGATACAACCCACAAAGAGACAANCCCTACNCCCNCGAAAGTANCTCCCAANCCTGANCCCGTTCAAGCCACACCTGCCCCCGCAGTCAAGCCCCCTAAAACACCTGTTGGAGCGGCTTCACCCAGCCCGCCTATTGTTGTCGTTGACAACAACGTACAACCGTACGACGTCACCATTATTTACCTATCCAAAGACTCGTTTAGCCACGACTACAACAGCTCACTACACACCAGCGCCATCACCATAGACGACGCAAACCTCAACACCTTGTACCTCCCGCTCAGGTTGACGATCCAGATCTACGACGGGTCTCAGTTGAGCTGTATGGGACAAACCGTGGCCATTCTGCCGCACGGTGTGGCGATCGCTCTAGAACTCAATTCTAGCCAACTTGAGCAATTGAGGGTTGCTGGAAACAGCTAGCGAACCCCCCAAACTCGCAAAAATTGGCGCAGATCGGGTTGCGGACCAATGTGATGATCATCGCCATCAACCTGCTGAACGCCGGTAGCAACCATGGCGGCACGCAGTGCTGTGGGTTCCCATGGCTCGCCTCGCGTTTCCCAAGCCATAGAGTTCGCAGCAGCAGCGACAGCCGCCACCATGGGGGCTGCTGCACTGGTCCCACCAAAACTTCCTGTGTACGCCTGCCGTCCATCACCATCGGGGTAAAACAGTTCCACATATGCGGGAGCCCCATCGGCTGCGGAGGCGGTCACGCCAGCATCAAACCATCCTTGAAGATCTACGCGCTCCCCATAGCAGCTACCCAAGGGGTACCAAGATCGAGCAGGCAAACCGCTAAACGGTGATGCTCCTCCACCCACAATAATTGCGCCACTGTNTCGCTGNGTTCGATCAAACCATCCATCCCACCTGGGATCGTCTAGGTCACACCCCCCATTTCCCGACGGCTCGATGACCACAATTCCCTTGGCGACAGCCAGCGTGATGGCATCAAAAACCGCAGGAACCCTTTCCACCGGTAGAAAAATGTCATCCTCAACCCATTGCTGCTCAATGAGAAGTATGTCACCTGCATCCAACTCTTGTGTGGCCATGTCAATCGCCACAGCCACATCATAAAAATCAGGCTCTACAAATGGAGACACCATCAACATCTCAGCACCCGGAACCATGCCCGTGACACCATAGCCATTGTCTGGGGCCACCAACATTCCCAGTACACCATTGCCATGAAACTGGTACCAATAGCTCTGATACCCAACGGTACCGATGGAGAGTTCTTCAAATTCTTCGTGGGCGGGGTCAAAGCCATATTCAATGTCGGCAATCACAACATTAGACCCATCCGCTCCTGGCCACCGGTGCGCAATATCAAAGCCAAATCCCACAGGGCTGGCCGAAAGAAACAACTGATCCCCAGAGAAGTCCGGTGTAGTCGGCGCGATGTCCCCCGGCGGAGCCACAGGGTCTGACGCCAAATATACGGTCTCTACGCGTGAGTCCTTCAACAGGCGGTTTCCACGAACCAGTGCGTCCGACGCGCTCAATCTGAGATACAAACTCAGATCCGCCAACCGACCCGCAGGATCCCGCTGAAGCCGTTCAGCGCGCAACACAGATGGGGAACGCCGAAATAGTGGCTCTGCCCCGTCCAATAGCATCTGTAAATTCACCAAATCGCCGGGTCCGGAGACACCTTTTGAATCGAACGATAGCCCTTTGTCTTCAGCCAATTTGATCACAATGACATCGTTTCGAAAGCCAGGGCGCCATTCAAGCTCCTCAACACGAGGAGGCGGGGCACGAAATGGCACCATGCCCGAAACCGAACCCGCCATCGCTTCACAGACCACAAGTAGCCACATCAAGCGGACCACCATCGACCATCTCGAAATTCAACTTTCGTAGGCCCCTCCACAGGGTGTTCCGCTGGATAACTGGGGTCTCCAGGCAAAACGATTGCCCATTGACCGTCCTGCGCATCCAATCGAGGCATAATGGGTCGGACACGACGACCGGCTGCGAAGTGCATTGCGGCAAGGCCTGTGTCATGAAAAGACAACTCACACAGCGTCAAATAGGTCGGAGGTGCGAGAAAGAAATCCCCAGCCTCGGCACGGCGCACTGCGTCCTTGGGACAAATCCAGGTGTGTTCAACCGTCTCTTGTTCATCATGGTGGGCCCGTTCAGCCTCGGTCCCATCCAACAAAGCAATAAAGAAACGTGTGTCATATCGTTTGGGTTCCGACTCGGGGGTGATCCACCAACTCCAAGAAGCCAAACGGCCCAAGTCTGCGACCAAGTCCGGAGCGTCTACCAACGTCCCTGTCCTATCATTCAATGCTGTACGCAGTGTGTCTGTGGCATCGCCATCACCCAACCAAACACCTGCTTCTTCAAAGGTCTCCCGAATCGCGGCGACAGCATACTCTCGATCCGCTTCAGACAACCCCAAGACAGACCCACGAGTACGAACCTGAGCATCCGATTCATCCACGCGCCCACCCGGAAACACCCATGCATTCGGGAAAAAGCCTGACCGTCCTGAACGCTTCAGCATCAATACTTCAGGCCCGTGAGTCGATTCACGCAAAATAATGATGGTTGCTGCAGGCCGCGCTTCACTCGACATGTCTTCTCCTCGAACACACTGTAGCCTGCGCTCCCGTCAACGTCGGCGGAATACAACCAAGTCTTTGGAATGACCGGCACTCCACCGGCCCACCTCCACAAAGTCTGCCTCCCCCGACTGCACAACACGGGGAGNAGGAGGCATGCTCTGAACATCCATGTGATCATCCTCCATCTCCGCAATGATGCTGTCGGATGTCGGCCAACGCCCGCCTTCTGGGCCCACCCACATGAACGCATCCATTTCATGAAACTGCTCAAACGTACCCTGAGGATCTGTCACAACACCTCGGACGGTCGAATCTGGCCAGCGCTCCCNGGCCGCCAGCAGCAAGAAACCCTCATACAAATGGTGCGCCTCGGAAAGGACACTGATTCCACCGGGNCTGGGTCCAAGCTCCGCCAATGCGGGATCCAAATCAACCTCGGGAGCCAACGGCGGTCGAGCCAATGTGTGCCGAGGCGACACCCATGATTCCGGCATCCACGGCCCCCCAGGAACAACACCCACACCGACAGCAAGAAAGCCCCATAATCCACCAAGAACACCGATCCATGCAGCCCGTGTCCGCACCGACGCAAGTGCCGCCATCGGGGCCAATATGGGAAGCGTGTAGAAAACTTGATTCTTGCTCACTACCGTGAAGAAAACGAGTCCCCCAACAATCGAGGCCAACAGAACTGAACGAGCCTTCGTCATGGGACCAATAAGCCCAAGAACCAACACAACACCCAATACAGGACCCGCCTGGGAATCCAGCAAAGTCAGAGGATAGTAAACCCAAGACAAAATGCCCGTGGATTCCATCAGTACACCTGCACTGTCAATCTCTCCGACATTGGCCTGACTCATAATTTCGAAGCTGTGACGAAGAAAAAATTCCCGGTAATACGCACCGGCCAACACAAGGGTAATTCCAGCTGCTTGCGCCAAATGAATCCAGCCTCTTCTTCCAGCAGCCCACAACAATGGAAGAACTGCTGGCAAAAGAAAAAAGGCGACGGTGAGTCGGTCCATCATCAGGCCGATACCGAAACATGCGCCATAGAGCCACACAAAACGCCGACGCTGCAGGCCTTGACTTGCGACCAATGCAGCCAAGCCAGCTGCCGTCCAAGAAATGGCCGCCAGATTGGGTTCAAACCGAACCAGAGTACCGAACACCCCAGGACACAGGAGAACCAACAGTGGGGCCAACCGACCCCCTACAGCCCGACCCATTGCATTCACAGCAATCAGCAGAACGGCCAAGTGTATAAGGTTGCCCATCACCAATGCTTGACGAGTGGCACCCATGACCGCCATCAATGGCCAGGGCGCTGCATACAGCCCCCACGGCCAATACCCGGTGTACATGTACCAACGGAGGTGCCACAAATCACCAGCACACAAAGCACCCCACAAATCCAGAGCGTTGCCAACCAGCAAATACTCGTTCTGGAAACCATCTGGAAGAGGATTCACCCCTACCCACCACATGAGATAGAAAGCACTGCAGACCCAAAGGGCGATGATCTTTTTGCTTGTCACTTGTGCAGCCTACACCGCTTGAAGCTGACAATGACAATCAGATCGAGGTAGATTGGAGTTGGGAGAACATCATGTCAGCCACAGAAGGCCTCAAAGTCGCCCTCGTATACCCACCGTATGGCCCGGTTCGAAACGAGCCCGGCATCAAAACGGTGAAAGAAAACTACGGAATCTTTCCGTCGCTTTCGTTGCTCTATGTCGCAGGAATCTTGGAGCGCGCAGGCTGTGAAGTGATGTTCATTGATGCACACGCCGAGGAACTGTCGCTGGAAGAAACTGTACTCAAGCTACAAAACTTCGGGCCCGACTACGTTGGCTACACCATCACCACCTACTTGTTCTTTCAAACAATGGACTGGATTCGCGCCATTCGTGCGCAAGTCGATGTACCCACAATCGTTGGGGGCGTTCACTTATCGATCTATCCCCGTGAAACGCTTGGCTACGACTGTATCGACTACGCAGTGACTGGAGAAGCAGAGCGNAGTCTTCCGGAACTCCTGCAAGCCCTGGTAAAGGGCGACAACCTTTCCCAAGTGCGGGGCATTGCTTTTCGCCAGCCAAACGGCGGCATCATCGTCACACCCAAAGCCATCGACTGCGATGTGAACGAAGCACCCTTCCCTGCGCGTCAACTCATCGACAACAGCCTCTACTATTCGTTCATCTCAAAATACAAGAACTTCAGCTGTTTCATCACGAGCAGGGGGTGCCCGTATAAATGCATTTTCTGCGAACAAGGCTCCAAGCCATTCCGCGCTCGTTCCCCCAAAAATGTGGTGGACGAACTTGAAATATGCACAAAGGAATTCGGAATTCGAGAACTGGACTTTTTCGACTCCAGCTTCACCATCCGCAAAGAACGAGTGATCGCCATCTGCGATGAAATCAAGAGACGAAAGATAGACATCGTATGGGCCGCAAGAACACGAGTTGACTGCATCAATGATGACGTTCTCAAAGCGATGCGTAGTGCTGGATGTTCCCGGATCTACTACGGTATAGAAAGTGGGAACCGCGAAATCCTGGCCACACTCAAAAAGAGCACAAGCCTGGAGATGTACCACGACGTCATCAAACGCACGCGCGCCAATGGAATCCACACCTTTGGCTACTTCATGGTGGGGAACCCCTACGAAACAGAAGCGACTGTACGCCAGACCATACGGCTCGCCCTTTCGCTCGACCTCGACTACGCACAGTTCTCTAAAGTCNCCCCGATGCCAGCCACTGAAATGTACACCTTACTGCTCAAAGAGACAGGGCGTGACTATTGGCGTGAGCACATTGTCTCTGGTATCGACGACGACATTCCACGCCCCCTCTGTGACATGACAGACGAAGAGATCAAACGCTGGACCCGGTTGGCATACCTCAGGTTTTATTACCGTCCACAGTATGCAGCCCGAGCGCTATCCAGGATGAAATCAGCAGAGGAGTTCAAACGCAGCGCAGAAACCGCCTTTCAGATGCTGTTCAACGGGCGTGACTCAGATGCCGACGCTGGAATGGAAGTACTCGCTTAGCCGCGCAGATTCAGGCTCACACCATACCCAGCCTGAACACCCGTGGATGTAACGGTCCGGTTGAAACCCACACCGATACTCAGATCATCAATACCAAGATGAGCGCCAGTCATGACTGAAAATTGGTGTCCAAAACCGAACTCATCGGTTTCACTCCAATCCACTCGACGCTGCTCTGTACTCAAAAAGGTGGGTTGAAAGCCGGCATACACACTGATTCCCGAGTTTTTACCGATATTGACACCTGTGGTACCAACGACCGGGACACCAAAACCAAGCGTCGGATCGAGTGCGACGCCATCCCAATCATACCGATCCCAAGACACATCCAGACCCGTTTCAATGCCTGCATATTTCCACCAAGGTCCCATAAACGACCCGACCTTGACCTCCATACCGGTCACTGGATCAGTCGACATCAGGTACTGAACCGTGGCCCGTGTACGGCCTCGCAAGCGCGGAAAAGGTTTACCGACTTCACGATACCGGACGCCACCTTCACCACCAATACCAAAAGCCGTCGACGTGTTGTCCCCATCCAGGCTTGTGAAGGTGCTGGCGGAAAATGCAGGTCGCGCGTAAAAATTGTGCTTCCAAGATGGCTTTGAACCCTTCTTTCCACCCTTTGCACCCTTGCCTTTTTTCTGTGCTGGTGTGGGGGAAAAAGCAGCAAGGGGGTCGACATAATCAACCGGAGAGGAAGGGATCTCTTGGGCAAAAGCCAAGCCAGACAACAACAAAGCAAACATGGTCACCTCAGAAACGAACCGTATCATCAGACGAAGGAAACTGACGTTCATTCAACCCAAAGATTGCACTTGGTCATCCAAAAATCGCTCTAAGCAATGATTCACATTCTCTAGATTGGGAGTGACAAGCTTTACAATGAACGATTCTATTTTCGGCGCAATCCGACCTGCCAAAATTCTTGGTACACCAGGAACATTCTTCAAATTGATCTCCAATGTTCCGGTAAGCACGACCCGAGTAGCGTTTGGACCATCTGCAAAAAATGCATTTCGGCCTGAACACCGAACCTGATCGGGAAAGGCAGGAATGCTCAGTCGCCAATCAACATGTGCAGCATCGTCATTCCAATCGGCGTAGTCGTCCCATCGCAGCATGTCCGGCTTGACCATACTTTGGGCCACTTTTGGAATCTCCCGATCTGCAATCCAAATGTTGTGAATCTTTGGCCCGTTTGGTCGTTCCTCACGAAGAGCGACAACGATCTCTTTCACATCTGGCGTATACGGCGCGATCTCTTTCAAACGATCACGGTAACTTTGGTACACCACATCAAGAGGGTGATGAATTCGGCTTTCTGAGTGAATCTGCATGAACACCTCTCTGCAGCGTTATCATTTGTCCCACTGTGCAGGCCACCATTCTTCATCAACACCACCTGAAAGCCTTACAAGACTTCCTTGTTCAGGACATCACAGGAAATCTATTCGGGCTGGGCCGGCTTGAACAAAGTGGCATCCAGCCAAGAGCAGACTCAGAATGGTGGGGGGTGTTTGACCCACATGATCGGCTCCAAGCCGCCTGCTTTGCCGGCGCCAAAGGGCCAGACGGCACCTTTGGTCTTCTTGTTCCCGCTGGAGATCCACAATCCTGCCTGACACTGGGATTAAGTCTCGCAGTTCGCGGCGGTGGCAGATGGGCCGTTGGTGAACGAACGGCCACAGATTTCCTTTGGAAGGGAATGGGAAAACCCAACACATCCATCAACAGCGACCAGTGCCTATATGAACTGACTCAACCCCATCCAGGGGATTGTCTCTCTCTTCGGTTTGCAACAAAAAATGACCGATCATGGGTCATTCATGCTGCCACCGAAATGATGAAAGAAGATTTTGGTGTAAAACAATTCATGGATGATGATGAACGGTTTCAACGCAGCATTGATATGGGAATTCGATCCCACCAAGAACTCATTGGCGAATACAAGAATCAGCCTGTGTTTCGCATCAAAATCAGCACATTATGTAGTTACGGCGCCCAGGTTGGGGGAACATGGGTGGAATCAAAATTCCGAGGAAAAGGCCTTGGACAAGCCGGTATGCGAGCCACAGTCAATCATTTGTTGAGCCAAGTTCCCCGGGTCACCCTGCATGTTCGAGAACAAAATAATGCAGCCATCGGCTGCTATTCGGCCATCGGGTTCAATGCCGTGCAAGCATTTAGACTGCTCTCGAGATAGAGAAACCTCGATATGAAACGACGTAAAGCCGGACCACCAAGCGCATCCTCCATTCGAAAGGCTGGAGACGAAGCGCTCAGTACACTCTTGGCGGAAGCATTGGTCATGGAAGGCTCCATCGACCGTGCCACGCACATGTTCCACGCGTACCCAGCCCGAATGCATCCCGATGCTGCCGCACTGGTCATCGATGCATGTCCAGGCCCTGTTCATGATCCGTTCTGTGGCGGAGGGACCGTCCTTGTCGAAAGTCGATTGGCAGGAAGGGAGTCCTCTGGAACAGACCTGAGTCCCATCGCCCTCCTTGTCAGTCACGCCAGAACTGCAGATAAATCGCTCACCACGCCGATGCGCAGTGCAGCCCGAAAGATTGCCGCCAAAGCACAACTGCGAATCGATGTGGAAGTCCCCGAAGGACTCGATCGATGGTATCAACCACACGTGGCACAAGAATTGGGAAGAATTCGCGACGAAATTCCTGAATACGACGAAGCCGTCCAGCCCCTCCTAAAAGCACTTTTTTCAAGCATCATTGTCAAAGCGAGCTTTCGGAAAAGCGACACCATCAACCGCAGAGAAACGCACCACCGTGCGCCTGGTACAACAGCGATACTGTTCCACAAGAAAGCACGTGAATTGGGAAGAGCGCTCGATGCGATGGCGGAAGGGCCGCAACCCTTGATTCAAGCAGGAGATGCCCGGTTCGACCCACCCCAGAAAGACCGGGGACTCGTTCTCACATCTCCCCCGTACCCAGGCGTGTACGACTACCTGCCCATGCAACAACTTAGAACCGCATGGATGAGTATCGATATGGGTTCAGGCCTTCCTGCAGAAGTGGGTTCGCGGCGTTCATTCCGCGCCCTCGGTCGCAAAGACGCCCTTCAGCAATGGAGAAAAGACACCCATCGCTGGATTGGAACCCAGGCCGATGCTTTGGCCCCCGGAGGTCGTATGGTCATCGTGGTGGGTGACGGACTGGTCGGAGACAGAATGGTCGACGCACTGAGCCCAACTGTCGAGTCCATGCGCGCTGCGGGATTGAATATTGTCGCTCGGGCAAGCGCAGATCGACCCGATCATGCCCGTGGTGCGATTCGTATCGAACACATGGTCATGGCAGAGCGCAACGGGGCATAACCCCCAAGAGTCGACTCAAAAGCCAGAGAAAAAAGCCCCCGTTTCATCTGTATGGAAAGGGACATGCCGTACGGCTTCTCCTTCCACAAGAAAACACTCTGCGCTCAACGGATAGGCGGCCTGTGAAGCCAACCGGACGGCCATCTCACGCATCTTGTACGCCAAAGTCTGAATGTCAGCGTCAGCAGGGTCAGCACACAAAAGAGTGTCTCTGTCAGGGGCACAACATAGGACACGGTCCATACTGGGAATCAGATCACACACAACCAGAAGTCGGGCGGCATCATGACCATCGCCCATTCGACACACCTTGATTCGCGGTTCGTCGGATGCCGACAAAAATACCGCCTTTCGGGCGCGAAGATTTGTGCGACTGTGGCTTCTTAGACCTTGAACTCCCAAACCAAAGCCAATGATACGCAAGGGATCTAAGTATCGGACAACATCCGACTCTTCAGAAACCAAACATTCAAGCAGCCGACCACCTGCAATCGATTCAAACCATGAAAGGTCTTCCGAATCTGGAGGAGGCCGCAATCGTGGAAACACATTGTCCAGCGCAGACCCACTTTCATCAGACGACTGTATTGAAATGGCACGCTTCACACGGGTAGAAACCACCTCAAACTGAGCCTCCAGTGGCAGGTTTTTCAGCACTACCTGTAGGGACCGCAAGGCCAGCACTGCATTGCCTATCGTCACGTGTTCAGGGTCAGTCTGTCTGGCCACCAAACCAAAGTGCGCGGCCATCCATTCGATGGCAGACACTTCACGACAGTACTTCTCTTCAGAGGTTGCGCAACACGCCTGTATGTGGGCGTGCCACTCATTCAACAGAACAGAACTCAACAGTCTCCAGACTGGCTTGGGTCGTCACAGGCCGAACCTTGAATGCTTCGGTGAATGTACGCGCCATCATCTGTCCCATCATCAATCAACACCACCAGTTCACCTCGATAAGAACCAGCAGCGGAAGGCAAGAACTTCAACTGCAATGGGAATGCGCCATCCGGATGTAAGCGGATGGGTAATGGTAGATCATCAGAGAGATCAAAAACGCCCGATGAAGAGTCTTCCAAATACACATCAACAATCGCCAAAGGGTCGTTACCATCCACCCAAAGAACCACTTCTTTCCGAACAGGCTTTTCCAAAGCTGGGCTGTGTTCCCCAAACTGGATCTCACCCATAGGGTCGATGCCCAACGTCGATGAAACCCCTCCTGTATCGAACACCTGAAGTCCATAGGTTCCGCACCCTGAGAAAGAGAGGCTCAAGATCAACAATAGTTTGTGCATGATGGTCTTATTTCCTTTCACCGAAAGCCCATAGAGACAAGCGCACTCTATACGGCCAAGGCAACAATCTTCTAAAGCGACTCTTCGATACAGATGCCGTAAAATCTAACCTACCCGCAAGAATTAAGTCCGAATCCAAGAGTGACAAGAGGTCCTCATCATCCGCACACCAGGTGTCACAGTGCCGACACACACCCTGATTAGTCCCAGCCAAAAAAGAATAGACACAGCCCTTGTACATCGAATCGGACAGTCGCTTGATGAGATGAAAGATGATCAACTGAATCTGTATTTGGCAGACACAGTGTACAAAGAGCGGCACCGACTCCAACAAGAAAAGGACCCTTTCGATGATCCTGAAAAGGAAGCAATCGAGTCACTTGCGCGAAGCTTACTCAGTGGCAAAAAGGAAATGACAAGCGCAGCAGAACATTTGGTGCGCAGCTACAGCCACGAGATTCACAATCGGTTCAGTGAACGCACATTTGGTGCTGCGACCAAACTGCTACCACCCGCACTCAATCGCCTGCTCTCATCATCTGGGCCATCAAAACTGCTGGGTGCGGGATTCGATGCAGCCAGCCGGATTGTCGTACAAGGCCCCGTCGATCAAATCCGAAGCTTGTCAGAAAACCACACCCTCGTGTACGCACCGACTCATCTATCCAACCTGGACAGTCCATTGCTGGGGTATGCGCTGCATGCAGCGGGCTTGCCGCCGTGTATTTACGGTGCTGGACTCAATCTGTTCACAAACCCAGCAATGAGCTTCTTTATGTCGCGCCTCGGCGCATACACAGTGGATCGCCGAAAGAAGCACCGCCTATACAAAGATGTCTTGAAGGCCTATTCCACCGAACTCATCGGCTTGGGCGCCCACTCTCTTTTCTTCCCCGGCGGTACACGCTCCAGATCCGGCCTGATTGAAAGCAGCTTGAAACGAGGTCTGCTGGGCACTGCGATCACAGCTTGGCAAGAAGGGCTTGCGGAAAACAGAGATAAACCAGAAATCATTGTCGTTCCCTGCACCATCACCTTCTCCTTGGTCTTGGAGGCGGAAACCTTGATCGAAGACTCTCTCGCCAGTGAAGGGAAAGCTCGGTACATCATCACAGACGACGAATTCTCTGAGCCTTCCACCGTGATGCAATACGGTCGAAGAGTTTTGAATACCGACTCCAGTGTCATCATTCGATTCGGTGACCCCATCGACCTTATCGGAAACAAGGTGGACGACTCGGGACGCTCTATGGACAACCATGGACGAAGCTTTGACCGAAGAGAATATGTTTCAAACCGCAGCGGAGAGCTTGTGCGGGATCTCCAACGAGACAGGATGTACACCAACCAGCTCGCTCAATCCCTCTGTAAGGCCTACCAACAAGACAACGTAGTGTTGCCGACTCACCTAGCCGCCATGGCAGGGTGGACTGCCCTAAAACGACGTTACCCGCGCTTAGACACCTACCAGTTGGTGCTTTTATCCTCCCACGAACGCTGGGTAGACCGAGGAGAAACACTGACCATCCTGAACGACCTACTCCAACAAGTCCGAAAGATGGAAGAGCAAGGCCGTGTTCATACACATCTTCCAACGACAGCAGATGACCTTCTACAAAAAGCTGTTGCTTCCTTCAGCCGATTTCACCGAAACGCCACCCTGGAATTTGAAGACTGGCGTATTCTGGTCGACCCCAAGCTAGCGTTGTACTACAGCAACCGGCTTGCTGGATATCGACTGGCACTCACGGAGAAGGCATGAATATCGGAATCATAGGAAGCGGCGCATGGGGAAAAGCGTTGGCGACTTTGACAGCCAAAGCAGGGCATGCACCCCGAATCGGGTTCAGAGGAACCCGACCATCTGGGTTCCCGGGAACCCCAAATTTACGAACACTGACAGAAGAGTCCGAACTGCTCATCATCGCCGTTCCAGCCGAGGGTGTGGCAGACGCCATACAACAGGCACAGCCCGGTGCGGGCACACAAGTCGTACTGGCCACACGCGGACTGCAGCCGCAAACAGGCCACTGGCTCTCAGACTTGGTTTTAGAAAACACAGCGTGCCGCCGGGTAGGAAGCTTGGCGGGTCCAGCCATGGCCAGTGAAGTCGTTCGAGGACGACCCACAGCTTTGGTGATTGCCAGCCCATTTGATGGTGTCTGCTCAGCAACACAAACTGCGCTTCATTCCGAACATTGCAGGGTCTATACAACGCACGACTTGCAAGGGGTGGAACTCGCAGGTGCCATGGTCTCTGTGCTTGCCGTGGCCGTTGGTATCGCACACGGTGTCGATCTTGGGGTGGGCGCAAAAGGGGTCATTGTTACCCGAGGCATCGCTGAAGCAACACGGTTGGGCACAGCCCTGGGTGCAAACCCCCAGACCTTCTCCGGTCTTGCTGGCGTCGGCGACCTCGTCAGTTGTGCATCTCATGCCGACCACCCCAGCTTCAGTACAGGGGTGAAGATCGCACGCGGAGGCTCTGCCGCTTCTCGGGTCATCGAAGAAGCACGGTCTGTTTTAAGCTTGGCAGAACGACATGATGTGGATCTTCCATTGACCCAAGCAGCACTCGCCATCATGACCGGAAAACTGCGACCAAAACTGGCGTTTAATGATCTAATGAGACGCGAAGCAAGACCCGAACCTTTTTAGAAAGTCGCGAAAACACCCGGCACATCGATATCGAGAGACAATAAATAGTGAGGCTCCCCCTCACGGTTTTCTGCTTTGCGAATTGCCGCAGCAGCCGGGTCGGAGGAGATTCCTCCGCGTCCAACAGGCAAATAAATCATCCGAATGCCCACACCACCAAGGCTCAACCGCCCAAATACTTGTGGTGTGACCTCCCCGATGCCCGGCACAATCGTCCAAGTGTGATCGGTTTCGTCATAACTACTGAACCAACCATTGGTTCCCATAAGCCCACCACCTACGTCCATCGCCGTACTCCAAGTACCGCGACCAAATCGTTGTCGGACCGCAGTGGTGAGTTCAAAGCTCGGGTACCACGAATGGCCCTGTTCCAGAGCCAAAGTCCGACCATCTGCACCCAAACCAAGATTTCCTTGCACCATCAAACGGTCCCGAACAATTGCACCCACCCCAAGCGACAAACTCGCTGCACCATTCGGGTCTGCTGGTGCAACACTAGACAAGCCCAGAGTAAATTGTCCCCCAAGCAATGCAGGCTTGACCATGCTCCTTTTCAAAACCAACAGGTTGGAAGAAGAAGACAGAAAGGCAACATTATCACCACTCAATTTTCTGGAAGCAATTCCAACAATAAGGCCGTCTTCATCAACCACAGGGCCGCCAGAATTTCCTGGATTNAGCGCTGTATCGGTCTGAATCAATCGAGGACCCACCGCGCTGACAATCCCGGCCGTGACACTCCACTGAAGCATGCCCTCCATCGCCAAGGTCCGACCCGATGCAGGGGCGAAAGGATGACCCAAACCATACACTGTATCCCCTTGCCGAGGATCTGTTTCCCGAATGCCCATGGGTGAAATGACTTCGGACAACCCTTCTACCTTAATCAACGCAATGTCATTCTTGGGGTCCGCAGCAATCGTTCGGCCTACAAACTCATCTCCTGAGCGAGTCCGAACTTCTGTCTTTTGACCAGACGCCACACAGTGGTATGCCGTAGCCACAGTGCCTTCATCATCGATCAACACTCCAGTACACCATGCCGGACCCGTGAGCAGAAGAACGACACTCTCCATCCACACCTCAACTTTATCTGCAAGTTGAACCGAGGGGGTCGGTGGAGAAACAGGGGTTTCCTGCTCAACCACGGCTGCTGGGGGAGGTGCTGGCGCCACAGTGGACCCAACAGCTTCTTGAGCTTGAGCCAAATTCAAGCCGGACATGATCAAGAATAAAACAAACATGTCTTTGCTTAGCATGACCCACCGAACAACTGGAGAGAGACTTGGTTAAACAATACCCATGACAAGCATCATGTTGTTCATGGCAGCCATTGCCTGCGCCACCGAAAAAGGAGCCATCTCCCCTGTTGGAGAGGCCGCCTCCTCTACAGAAAAAACAGTTGAAAAAGCTGACTTAAAGACAGAAAAACCCACCGAGGAGCGTAGGGCTGCGGTCAGCATTACCGAAATCCCAAGTCCACGGATTCGGGCCCGGCACATCCTTGTTTCATACGCGGATGCAAAATCCGTAAACGAAGATGTCAAACGCTCTGAATCGGATGCACGCGCATTTGCCAACGAACTGATACAGCAACTGGATGCAGGACAAGACTTTGAAACCCTGGCCAAAACCCACTCAGATGACGGTACTGGAGCGAGGGGTGGCGATCTGGGTGTGTTCACACTTGGTGTCATGAACAAAGCCTTTGAAGAAGCCACCCTGGCACTCAAGGTGGGTGAACGAAGTGCAGCAATCGAAACACCGTTTGGTTTTCACATTATCGAACGCCTTGAAGTCGTTGAAGTTCATGTCGCGCACATTCTCGTTCAATGGGAGGGGCTAAAACGAACCACATCTGAGCGCTCACAAGAAGAAGCGAACGAACGCGTTCAACAAGCTTTGGCTGAACTCAACAGTGGCTCACTCTTCTCTGACGTTGCAAAGAAATACTCAGATGGTCCTGCCGGAATTCGAGGCGGTGATCTGGGTTGGTTCCAACAAGGTCAGATGGTGCCCCAGTTCGACAACGCAGCATTTGCGCTCACAGCAGGCCAAACGTCTGGTGTCGTTGAATCACCCTATGGGTATCACATCATTCGACGGATCGAATAACCGACTCAACCTTCCGCTATAGCGCAGCCTCTATCGCCTCTCGGATGGCTGCATCCTCTGGAGGTATGCGCTCGATGGCCACAGTCATTTTGCGGTCAATAAGCATCACTACAGGCCAGGCTTTGTCCGGCTCGACCGTGTAGCCATAGCCTTCATTGTCTGCGAGTACCGGTGCTTCGATCCCATATCCATCGGACCATGCAGTCAAATCTTCAGCGCCCACAGACCCACCTTCCAAATCTTCCGGTAAAACTGTGATGTACATGAACCCTTCGTCTCTGTAGTCGAGCCAGGTCTCATTCACGTCTTGCGCAATATGTTGGCAAGGCCCACACCACATCGTCGAAATATCGAGCAGAACAACTGAACCATAAAACTGCCACAAAGAAACCTCATCACCAAACTGATCGACCAGGCGGAAGTCGTGTGGAACATCGCCCACCGAAAATCCTTCTCCAACCAGGTTACTTGGCGGTTCACTGACGGACCAATCGTTATCCGGAGCCTCCCAGTTTTCACCCGATATGACTTCCTGATCACTCTTCAGATGTGGAGTACAACCAACAAAAAAGAGAAAAGTGAGAATGCGCATGCAGAACCTCCACAGGCATCATACCCATCCAAACCAAAACTCGCTCAAACCATCGTGTAGGCTCTGAGAATTATGAACCTCAATCGCGACATCCTGATCGAAACATTTCAATCGTACGGAACCCCACGCCACAACTGGCGAGTGGGAGGTGAATTTGAGCGCGCTGTGGTCCGCCCCAACGGCGCCCCCATCGGATACCACGAACCGGATGGTATTCGGTGGATCCTTGAACAACTGGCAAAAGACGCCAGCTGGACCACCGTTTTTGAAGATGAAAACCCCATTGCGCTTCATCGTGAAGATATGGCCAACATCACCTTGGAACCAGGGGGACAAGTAGAACTGTCCGGCGCACCACACAAAACGCTCACGGACTTGGCTGAAGAAATGATGGCCAACCGAACTGCATTGCTAGACATATCGGCCGACAAAGAACACGTATGGATTGCCAATGGACTCACGCCAATCACGCCCATTGCTGCAATCCCCTGGGTTCCCAAGGGACGCTATCGCATCATGCAAAAGTACCTTCCCCAACGTGGCGACCTTGCTGCCTACATGATGAAAGGCACATGCAGTGTTCAAGCAAACTTTGACTACTCCAGCGAGACAGATTGCGCCCGGAAAGTGCGCTTATGCTCGGGGCTATCACCTCTAACCACAGCCCTATTTGCGAACTCGCCATTGCTGGAAAACCGCCCCACAGGCTTCAAGAGCTACCGGGGTCACATCTGGACGCGCACCGACCCAGATCGTACCGGTTTCCCGCCGGCCTTACGGTCTGCCTACAGCCATGAACGCTGGGTCGACTATTTGCTGGATGCGCCCATGATGTTTCGATTGGTTGGTGATCAATGGGTTTTTGCCCATGGTGTTCCTTTTAGACGCTTCATGGATGAAGGTATCGATGGGCATTTCCCAACCATGGAAGACTGGAAGCTACACCAAACATCTGTGTTTCCTGAAGTGAGAATCAAACACACCATCGAAGTTCGTGGTGCGGATTGTGTCGATCACACCATGGCGCTCGCATTCTGCGCATTGTTCACCGGCCTGTTGTACTGCAACACCGCCCTCGATGAGGGGCTGGCCCTTGTGACGGAACTGGAAGGCTACCAAACCCATAAAGAACGCTTTGATCTTGCATGCAAAGATGGACTCGATGCAGAAATAGGGGGTCGGACCCTCGCAGACTGGGCGAGCGACTTGGGCGAAATCGCCAACCGAGGCCTACACGCTTGCCTCCCTGACGATACAGATAAGATTACGACTTTGTTGGAGCGCATCGAACAAGGAAGAACGCCTGCCGACGACCTTCTGGCCGCTTGGCAGACCGACCCATCACCCGAAAACATTATTCGTTCCATCGCCTATTGAGCAAAGGGAGACATGAATGTCCGAGACTGGAAAAGCCGTAGCGATTCTCGGTAGCAAAGGTGGTGTAGGGACCACAACCATCGCCGCAAACCTTGCAGCAACTCTTGCCAATGAACCGCAACGCAGGGTGTTGCTGGTCGACTTAAACCTCTTCTTGGGCGACGTGGGAGTACATCTGGGTTTAGAAAAAGAACCCACAGTCATGCAGTTCCTCAACGGAAGCGCAAACACAGACAATATTGACTCCATTCCACGCCACCGAACTGGGTTTTCTGTACTTGGACTGGCATCGGACCTGTCCGACGCAGACGATGTTTCAGCGGAACGTGTTGTGGTGCTAATGGATCAAATGCGCCAACATTTCGATGTCGTGGTGTTCGACTGTGGAACCGACCTCAATGAGGTTTCACTCACCGCATGCAGATATGCCGACGCGCGAATCATTGTCACCACCGAACAACGACCTGCGCTTTTGGGCGCAAAACGAAGACTCGGTGTACTCCAGAAATTGGATATTCCTGGTCAGACAGCACTGGGCGTGATCAACCGGGCGCATCCAGAAAGTGGAATCGCGCCATCCCAAGTCGAAAAAGCCGTCGGTATGCCGGTTATTGCCAGAATCCGTAATGACTGGCAAGAAAATCAAGCTGCTTTGGCCGCACAGCGCTTGCTGATCGAACATTGCCCAGGTGCTGGAGTGACACGCGACTTCACACAAATTCTGCGCCATATGCGATACTAAATCTGCCTGGGAAACCTGGGCAGGGGATGCATATAGGGGCCGTCATGAGTGACAACCGTCGGCGCACACCGATTTTCAAGATCGGTCAGGTCGTACACCACAAAAAGTTTGGATATCGGGGTGTAGTTGTGGATGCTCACAACGGGTTTGAAGGGAGTGATGAGTGGTACTCCAAAATCGACCGTAAAACCCACGAAAGAAAGCTTCCTTGGTATCAAATACTCGTTCACAATCGCTCGATAGAAACCTATGTGGCGGAAAGTCATCTTGAAGAAGATGTCACCAAGGAACCGATCAATCACCCCTACGTTCCTGTGTTCTTCAACGAGTTTGAAGATGGCACATATAAGGTCGGAGGAATGGTCAACTGAACGATTTCAGGTGACGACAAACCCCTATCAAACTACTGTGTGACTCCATCGAGGCATCCCATGTCGATCCATCCAACNGCGATTGTAGAAGACGGCGCACAATTGGCCGATGATGTTTCTATCGGACCCTATGCTGTTGTCGGTCCCCGTGTAACCCTCGGGTCCGGGGTGTCTGTTGGCGCCCATGCTGTTGTTACTGGGCCTACATCCGTTGGCGTAGAATGCACCATTTTCCCTCATGCCGTTGTGGGAGGTGACGCACAAGACAAGAAATTCGTCGGCGAAGAAGCTTTTCTCGTGGTCGGACAGCGCAACATTTTCCGCGAGTTCACCACTGTGAATCGTGGAACAGGTGGTGGTTCCACAACCATAGGAGATGACAATCTGTTCATGGCATACAGCCACGTGGCACACGATGCCACCATCGGAAACCACTGCGTCTTCGCCAATGCAGCGAATATCGCCGGACACGTAGTGATTGAAGACAATGCAGTGCTTGGTGGNTTGGTCGGCGTCCACCAATATTGTCGTATTGGCCGGTGTGCGATGGTCGGTGGAGGTGGAAAAGCCGCACAAGACGTACCCCCTTTCACCATTGCACAAGGCGATAGAGCGCGCCTATTTGGACTCAACATTGTCGGTTTGCGAAGAAATGGATTGCCTTTAGAGGTCGTATCCGCCCTCAAGGGTGCCTACCGAGAACTTTTCCATCAAGGACTTCCTCTGAGAATCGCCTTGGAACAAGTCCGTGAAGGCTACACTGGCGTACCAGAAGTGACTGAACTGCTTGAGTTCATCGAATCCAGTAGTCGAGGTATTTGTCGATCCGCTGGAACGGGGACCTCGCAAGGCGCATGACTCAAACAGTGCTTCAGGGCGTACTGTACGGACACGGACACATGGGGCGCTTACACGCGGCCAAGCTTCGTACACGATCAGATGTTTCTCTGGATGTGATTGATCCGGCACTCGGCATGCATGGTTCTCTTCATGCAACTCCGGACTTCGCCATTATCGCAACACCAACTCAAACCCATTCCAATATCGCCTTCCCGCTTCTTCAAGCTGGAGTACCATGCCTCATAGAAAAACCACTTGCGAACTCTATTTTAGAGGCATCAGCGTTAGCGGAGCACACACACCTCAGTGTCGGTCACATCGAGCGATTCAACCCTGCATTTACTCCAGTCTTAAGCTGCAAACCTGAATTTATCGAAGCTGAACGTTTGGCTCCTTTCTCTTCAAGATCATCGGATATTGATGTCATCGCAGACCTAATGATCCACGATTTGGACCTCTTACTGACCTACATGCCAGGAGAAATATTGGATGTCCGTGCAAAAGGAATCGGCGTAATTTCCAACAGTCCAGACATCGTTCAGGCCAGGATCGAAATTCAACTTGCCACTGGAAGTGTGGGGGTAGCCAATATTTCTGCATCCAGAGTCTCTACCAATGCGGTAAGACGATGGCGGATTATCGAACCGGGTCAATATTGGAGTCTCGATTTGCTGAAACGATCCGCAAAAAAAGTNGACTGGGGAAGTGGAACCTTGGCACCAACAGCAGTGGATGTCCCCAATACAGACCCACTGCACAACGAACATGATGCCTTTTTGAACGCAGTTCGTGGTCATCAACCATTTCCATGTACAGGTACCGATGCATTGGCTGCCATGAAGTTGGCCGAGAGGGTGAGAACTTGCCTGCGTTAATTCTTCATGGGGGTGCCGGAGGCATTAGGCAACGTACTGAGCGCGATAAAATCGCGGCATCCCTTCAGCGAATTGCTTGTTCCCAATGGAAACAATTGGAATCAGGCATGCCAGCCATAGATGTTGCCGTCGAAACCGTTCGGCTACTGGAAGCAGATCCCCTTTTTAACGCAGGATTAGGCTCGAAACTGCAAGAGGATGGCGGAGCAAGGTTGTCCGCAGCTTTGATGGACGGTCATAGAGAACGCTTTTCCGGNGTGGTCAACGTTCAAGGAATCATGCATCCCATACAACTCTGCGCACACCTCCTAGAAGACAGGGACCGTGTACTCTGTGGAGAAGGTGCATTGACGAGAGCGCAAGAACTCGGCCTAAAAGAAGGAGATGTACGTACTGAAGCTTCGATTGAACGCTGGAAGAATGCTGTAGATGGAAGTACCGGCACTGTCGGCGCCGTGGTTTTGGATGCCCAAGGTCGAATCGCAGCGGCAACCAGCACCGGAGGCAGAGGCATGGAGCGGGTTGGAAGGGTCAGTGATTCATGTACGGTAGCGGGAAACTATGCATCTACGTTCGCTGGGGTCAGCTGCACAGGTATAGGAGAAGATATCGTGGATGGCGCTTTAGCGACGCGCGTGGTGCATGGCGTCGAACACGGTCTCAGCGTTTCAGAGGTGTGTCAGAATTTACAGGCCAAAATGATGCTTTCTGGTTGGTCCGCAGGCCTGATTGCTCTGGATAAGAATGGAGAGTGGGCTGCCATTAAAACCACAGACATCATGTATTGGCATGCAATCGATAAAACCGGAGAACATCGGTTCAAGGATCCGGATGAAGCATGCGCAGACTCTTAATCTCCGCTGCTGAACCTTCAGGTGATCTGCTCGCCGCAGCACTCGTTCGCGCCCTGAAAGAACGGGGATCGATCGATGCATTTGGATTAGCGGGTCCCGCCATGAGAGATGCGGGAGTCCAAGCTCTGGCAAATATGGAAGACGTGTGTGGCATGGGCTTTGTGGAGGTGCTCCGTAAATTGGGGGCCATCCAACACACCCGTGCAACCCTGTGCGGAGCCTTGGATGACTCCGTCGATGCCGTGGTCCTGATCGATGCACCCGATCTTCACCTACCCATCGGAAAAGTATCTCGTTCTATGGGGATTCGAACCATAGGCTGGGTCAGCCCACAAGTCTGGGCTTGGAGGCCTGGACGAGTGGAAGGAATATCCGCGTCATTGGACCATCTTCTTTGCCTGTTCGATTTTGAACCCGAACTGTACCCAGACTTAGACACACAATGGGTCGGTCACCCAGTCATGGATAGAATACAGCCCCGAACCAACGTAGACTCAACATTAATTGGGCTGGCACCAGGCTCCCGAGAACAAGAAACGGACCGCTTGTTGCCCATCTTCATTCAGACCGCCGAAGAACTACGCTCATCCGATCCCAACCTACAGTTTCGACTCGTAAGTCCTGTTTCAAAGCTCACGCTTCCTGACTGGATAGAACGCGGACCCGACATCCAATCTCTCTCGTCTGCTCGTGCGGTTCTCACAAAAAGCGGAACCGTCACATTGGAGTTGGCAGTGATGGGCGTTCCCCAAGTGGTGGCACACCAGGTCCATCCGATCACATACTGGTTGGGCCGCCGGCTCGTTCGGGGGATACAACATATCGCAATGCCAAACATTCTCGCCAAAGATCAGGTAGTACCCGAGTTCGTTCAGAACCTGAAACCGCATGTGCTTGCAGACGCCCTTCAAGGCCTGCCTGAGCATCAGGCTGTGAATCTAAGTGCCCTTGGCGACCCTGGGGCGACCCGCAGAACAGCGGATATCATTCATGCCTGGATACAGGAGACCCCATGATCGGTATCGTGACGCCGACATACAATGAAGCGGGCAATATACCCACGCTAATTGAGGGTCTGAAACCTCTCGATGCTCAACTCATCGTAGTCGACGACGGCAGTACAGATGGCACTGCTTCAATCGCCGAGGAAGCCGGCGCCATCGTTATTCGTCGTGGGAGCAAACTTGGTCTCGCAAGCGCATATGTGCGAGGAATGTCGAAGGCCATCGAAATGGGCCTGGACCCCATCGTTCAAATGGACGCCGATCTTTCTCACCAGCCAGCCGACGTTCCCCGTCTCATAGACGCGTCCAAAAACAACGACTTGGTTTTGGGTTCTCGATGGGTGCCTGGTGGAGGAATCGAAAACTGGGAAGCCAGTCGACAGCTGCTCTCCAGATTTGGTTCAGGCTACGCACGCACCTTGCTTGGCCTGCCATTTCAAGACCTTACCGGTGGCTTCAAAGCTTGGCGGGCAGAAACACTGAACGGTATCGATCTGCCCAGCATTCGCTCCGAAGGGTACGCATTTCAAATCGAAACCACCTACCGAGCCTATAAGAACAACGCCTCCATCACCGAAGTGCCCATCATCTTTGCGGAACGACTCACAGGTGATTCCAAGATGTCATGGGACATCGCAATCGAAGCCGCATGGGTCGTTCCTGCCCTACGGTGGAGAGGTCCATGAACAAAAAAGCAACCGTTCGACGGATGCTGATGTACTTCAAGCCACATCGGGCGGCTTTCGCATTGGCACTGCTTCTCATGGGACTACAAGCCCTCATTCCTGGCACGCTTGTTCTGTTGATCGAACAAGTACTCGATCAAGTTCTCATTGAACAAGACGATAAACTCTTGATGGTGATGCCATTGGCGCTGATCGGCCTGTATGCCGTACGAGGCGCACTCACTGTAGGTCGAGGGATGTTGACCCGCGAAATCGCGTGGGAAGTCATCACAAGACTCCGTGGTCAGTTGTTTCAACACCTTCTTCGTATGGACCCAGGCTGGCACCAGCGCCACCCCACAGGAGCCATTCTTGCAAGGCTCACAAATGATGTCACCACCATTCAATATGGGGTCAGTGGGATTGTAACGGCGGTCCAACAACCGCTGACACTGATTGCTCTCATTGCCGCTGCAGCCTGGATGAACCCGTGGCTCACATTAATTGCAGTGGCTGTACTTCCTTTGGTGGCATGGCCGATTGCGCGTTTCGGTTCTCGACTCCGACATTCCAGCAAAGCCAGTCTCGATAATCTGGCAGGTCTATCCAGCACCGCCAGCGAAACACTGACAGGCATACGCGTGGTCGCCTCCTTCGCCGGAGAACAACAACGTCAAGCTGAGTTCGACCAAGCCAACGAAGAACAGCGCACACTACAAATGAAAGCCTTCTTGGCACAACTGATGCCCGGCCCGGCTGTTGAACTCATCGCAGCAATCGGTGTCGGTGCTGTTTTGTGGTTGGGTGGACAACAGGTATTTGCAGGAGAAATCAAGGCGGGCGAGTTGATCGCCTTCATGGTGGCACTTGGACTGCTGAACGAACCGCTAAAGGGCATCTCGAAAATACACAGCCTGACCCAAAGGGCGCTGGCAGGGGCTGAGTCCATCTTCACCATTCTCGACACTGAACCCTCGATTCGTGACCAGGGAACACAGTCTGGGCCAAAAGCACCTGCCACCATCAGCTTTCATCATGTCACCTTTGATTATGGTGACGGACCTGTGCTGCAAGGCGTTGATCTAGAAATTGGTGCGGGTGAAGTGGTCGCCTTGGTCGGTGCTTCCGGTGCCGGGAAATCCACAATCGCCAATATGATCCCGCGATTCATTGACCCGACCCATGGACGCATCACAATGGATGGCGTCGATATTACGGACATCCAACTGGTGGATCTACGCCGATCCGTCGCTGTCGTGAGTCAGGAGACTTTCCTCTTTAATGACACAGTGGCAGCCAACATCAGCTTTGGCACCGCTGCTTCTATCGAACAAATCGAGCATGCAGCCCAAATTGCCAATGCACACAGTTTCATATCTGAACTCCCCCTGGGCTATCAGACACGCATCGATGAACTGGGAATGCGGCTTAGCGGCGGGCAGCGCCAACGCATCTGTATCGCTCGGGCAGTGCTGCGAAATGCACCCATACTGATTCTAGATGAAGCCACAAGCGCGCTCGACGCTACGTCTGAGGCATTGGTACAGGAAGCACTTGAACGTTTGATGAAAGACAAAACAGTTTTGGCCATTGCACACCGACTGTCTACGGTACGAAATGCAGACAGAATCATCGTGATTGAAGAAGGACGCATCATCGATGGCGGCCCTCACGACGATCTGATTGCGGCGTCCGGAGCCTATGCACGGCTCATCCAACACCAGGCATTTCCTGAAGCCTGAACTGTTGGGTTGTCTGTTTCAAGACACCAAAACCACCGATTGTGCCGATCTGTTGCGCTCTAAATTCCAATTTTTGGGGTGTTTTTTTGCATCGTCACACTCGTGTCACCAAATCGAATGCCGTTTCACCTCCCCGTCACACAAGGGTCCTTCAACCTGCGGTACAAGCAGTCATCTCAAACAACACCACAACCCAACCCGTGGAGTTCAACATGAAGCGAACCAAAACAATTTTCGGAACAATCGGCCTTGCAGCCACCCTCTCTGTAGGAACTGCTCAGGCACAGGACACAGGCCTTTTCGATTGGGACTCATACGAAGACGACTACGACGATTACGACAGTACTTCTTCTTCTTCTGATTCCATCAGCGATGCAGAAACCTCCTTCAAGGGTGCGTTGATGCTGAAGGGTGACATCGATGTCAGCTTTGCAGAAGTGACTGCTGGAGTCGTCGAAGACGACGAAAACTACCGGTATGCCTTCTTCTCAGGAAACACCCTTTACGCGGGTGTAGAAGATCGGAACGGAAACACGACAGACATGATCGTCGAGTTTTTCTGGTTTGAATCTTCCATCGACCGTGGTTCCGACTTTTGGGTCGCCGTAGTGAAGGCACGCACAAGCCCCAACCTAGAAGAAGACTGGGCGCTTCAAGTAGAGGACTCTCCTGTACTGAGCCTCCATGCAGAAACCTACAATGACATGGACAATGCTGGTTTCCGATGGGACTGGTCACTTCCTTTTGAATCGTACGGCTGGGACTCCTATGGTTCTGTGACCATGGAAAGCTCCTATGGACTCAACACCAACGCCGAAGGCGCGGCACTTGTGGCCTATGAGTACGAAGAAAGCGCTGACGGTGTCCGCACCGAAGCTGAAGCCACAGTTCAAGCCAAGGGCTACATGAACGATAGCTTCCAGATTCAAACCAAATACCAAATCACACTGTGGCGCTGGGAAATGATGGTCCAAGGTACACCTGCCGATATGGACTGGGACCTGTACTTGGACAGCTGGGACCGCATGGATCAAAACGCGTACCACGAGTTCATGATTGTCATGCAAGCTGACGAAGACAAGGGCTTCAACCTGGAGCGCTTGGAGCTTTCAGGAACTGCCAACTACCCTCGCTGGTACTGGTGGGATTCAGCAAGCACAATGAGCATCGCGCTGACCGATATCGAAATTAGTCGTCCAGAGATCGATATGGGAGACTACGAAAACAATGGTAACGGCGGTAATGACAACGGTGGAAACAACGACGTTTCAGATGAATCTGACAACGGTGACATCGAAGATGAAATCTCCGATGAGAGCAACGACGAATCGCTCCCCACCACAACAAACAACATCACGGTGGAGACACCTGCAGCAGCCAGTGGTTGCTCAACAACCGGTAACCGTACTGCACCTTTGGGCCTCGCCCTAGCGCTCGGTTTGGTTGCCATGGGCCGTCGTAAAGACGACTGATTCTTTCATTCAAAAAAACGGGGCGATATCGCAATGCGATATCGCCCCGTTCCCTTTTGGGGTATGGGGTGTCAATGAATCAAGCACTGGATGCTGGGTGTGGATGGATGTTCCTGACCATATGGCGATTGGCCGGATGGCTCGCCAGCCCGTTCTTGCTGCTGATGCCCGCCGCTCGACGACACATTTGGAACATTCCTGCACCTGTGCCGGGCTGGACTTGGCTCCATGGTGCGAGCGCTGGAGAGCATGTGGCTGCCACTGCCTTGGAACGCCATATACAGCCCTGCTGGCGAACTTCTTCATCATGGCGAACACCTGTTCCCGGTGCTTTCCCAGCACCCTTAGACCTGCCTTGGGTGGTCGGGAGATGGCTGGATAAAGCCCGACCCGGCAGACTCGTATTGATCGAAGGAGAGTTGTGGCCGGGGTGGCTCCATGCATGCCGGGTCCGTGACATCCCAGTGGTTGTGGTGAATGCCAAAAATGGCCGAGGACAGGCCCGCTGGAAACGGTTCGGACCCATTTGGAGGTGGCTTACAAAAGACATCACCTGGATCGCTCAAGCGGAGACTGGCGATTTAAAGATGTCCGCGCCTGTACCTCAAGCTTGCATCAACATTGAACGCCCCACGATCATTGCGGGCAGCACACGCGACGGCGATGAAGCCCATGTCTTGGCAGCATGGGATGCGCTGCCCAATCCCAAACCGATGTTGATCATCGCACCCAGGCATCTGGCCCGTATTCCAGAACTTTCAAAATTGTTGGATGGCCGCAACTGGAGTTTGCGAAGTGCAGGCTTCGTACCTGATAGCGACATTGTTCTATTGGACACCATGGGGGAACTTGCTGGACTGTATCCCCAAGCGTCTGCTGCATTTATCGGTGGTACCTACAGTCCAGAGATCGGAGGTCATTCTCCAGCGGAAGCAATTGTAGCCGGCACCCCCATTGTCCACGGACCATATACACACGGGAACCCCCAGGCCTGGCAACACGCAAACGCAATCCTTGCCCGCGCACCGGAAGGTCTCATGACTGCGTTTTCTACAGCATTGGACCAACCGGGCAAACCCGTTCACACCAGCGACGCTGCAAAACAGGTCGCCAGACGAATTCCAAAACCTCAAGTCCCTTCCGAACGTATTGCTCGACCCTGGCTGTATCCGGCATCCCTCATCTGGAGGATAGCGTCCGGTTTACACAGAAAGACACAAACCAAAACCAATGAAATTCAAACGCCAACCGTTGTCGTTGGCGGGCTGGTCAATGGAGGCGCTGGACGCACACCCACAGCCGGATGGATCGCAGGCCAACTCAAGGACGCCTGGGTCATCAGCTCTGGGTACAAACGCGGAAGCGGTTCAGAAGTTCGGATAGGACACCCCGACTC
>PALY01000036.1 GCA_002707085.1 Deltaproteobacteria bacterium | reverse complement strand
CGAATGTCCATTCACCATCAACGTAGGTACCAATAAGGCCATCTTCACCAACTGCGACACCGGTAGTCCCGTCATACCAAACGTCATTGAGTTTGAATCCCGCAGAGGTTTGAGCTTCCCATGTTCCTGAGACATTGCTCCAGGCACCAGCGCCACCAACGGCGACCAGATCGTTTACTGATGGTCCATCAATGGCGTAGAAGTTGGCGGTTTCATCTTGCTGTGTTTCCCAGCGGACTCCGTCCCACGTACAAATCACGCCTGCATTACCGACCGCAACCATGTTCAGCGTTGCGCCTGCGCCAGCACCCCACAGACCATTCAGATCTTCTTCGTCTACATTGGTTGGAATGTTTGACCAGTCTCCATCGGTCAATTGCCACGTTTGGCCACCCGTGGTGACCACATACAGGTTGGAGCCATCGGCGTAGCCACCAAGGAATGTTTCGGAAGTTCCATGTCGTACATTTTCCCAAACAGGGGTGTCGTCAATTTCCTCTGTGTCGTCTCCGGTATCGATAATGCGTTCGCGATCTTCGTCCTTGGGAACGTCGCAAGCCACTACAAAGCTAAGAAGAGATAGGGAAAGAACCGTTTTCATGAGCATCCTCGCATGGGTCGTGCCGTGAACTGTATCGTGTCCTGAGATCTTGCGCTGCGCAATAGATTCAACGAGTGGTTTGTCCAACAGTTCGATTGCGGCCCTGTTCCTTGGCTTGGTAGAGGAGTGCGTCGGCTTGGGCCAAAAAAGAACTCGCGGATGGGGTCGATGTGCCTTGCGCCAATGAGGCGACGCCCAGCGATAAGGTGACGGAGATGGGGTGTCCTTGATGGATGACGGGAGTGGAGGATACGCTTTCTCGAATGCGTTCCGCAGCGAGCATGGCTTCCCGTTTGGATGTGCCTCTCATGAGGATTGCAAATTCTTCTCCACCGACGCGGGCCAAGATGTCTTCAGCGCGCAGGGCGTTGTGTACCCGTTGTGCAATTTCGATCAGAACCTGATCTCCTGCGGGGTGGCCATAGGTATCGTTTACTTGTTTGAAATGGTCAAGATCGAAGAGGATGACCGATAGCAGGGTGTTGTGTCGGCCTGCATATGCGACCTCTTGTTCCGCCCGGTCATGAAGGAAACGCTTGTTGTAGACCCCTGTGAGTCCGTCCCTAACGGCGGAACTGTAGAGGTCTTCTTGTACTTCTCTCTCCAAAGCATCTTTCATTTCGAATTGAACGACGACGGCTTTACTTAGTCGAATCCGATCGCCTGGCATCACCTCAATGGATGTGTTTTGGATGGGTGTTTCATTAATTTTGGTGCCATTCGTGCTGTGCAGATCTCGGACAAATGTTCGACCTCCAGGGCGAACCAATATTTCCGTGTGTCGACGAGAGATGCTTTCGTGGGCGATTTGAATTGTTGCTTGGGCTTGTCTGCCGATGGTGTGTGTGCCAACCGACAGCGTGAAGACTCGGCCTACTTCCATCCCTGACATGATGGTGAGTGTTGGTTGTATCGAGTCATCCGAGGCGAATGGACCTGAGTGGAGTGGGTCAATCAGGGTGTCGTTACCATCACTCACGTTCAGTCCTCCCATTTGGAGGCTACAACAAAGTGCCTCCATTCGGAAAATTATTCTGGATCTGCCAGGCTTCGGACGAGACTTCGAGCCCGTTGACGGTATCCTGGGTCTCGTGCTTCTTTGAAGGCTCGGCGCGCCCAACGGTGTGCTTCAGTATCATCGCCGATGGACTGTGCGAGTTCGGCAAGGCCGAGCCAAGCAGGAAGTATGGCCTCCTCTTCATCAGGCCACCGATTGGCGAGCGCTCTCCATGCTGCGTTGGCACCATCCAGATCGCCGGCACCGCTGAGTGCCCGCGTTCGAGCTTGTGTTGCCGTGGCATCCCACGCAGGACCCAGTTTGATGGCGGCTTTGGGCTTCAACACCCGTAGGGCAACCTCCCAGTCCTTGTTGTCACTTGCGAGTTGAGAACGCTTGAGCATTGCTTGCATGGCCACTTCTGGGTCGGCATGTTCACGCAGCTCATCCAAAAGGGTAATCGCCGATTCGACATCATTCGCTTCTGCCATCGCGCCAGCCAGCCCGATTCCAGCCCATCCTGATTGCCAGGACTCCTTTGCGATTCGACGGGCTTCCTCAAACAGCGGAATGGCTTCTGCGGCCTTGTCTTGTGCCAGAAGTGCATCGGCCTGCCCTTTTAGCGCTGTGTATCTTGTCCCTACGTCTGCATCGGCTGCGGCGACCAGTGCTTCCCATGCATCTTGAGCGAGAGGATCGCCGGACTCAGACAATACGGTGGCTTTTGCAGCCATCCATGTGCGGCGTTCTTGTTCGTCAGGAGGAGTGAGTTCTTCCAGTTTTGCGAGCGCTTCTTTTGGTTTCTCGTTCCGCCTATCGATTTCGGCGAGGCCCATGCCCGCGTAAAAAGATTCGGGCGTATCGGAGTCGGTAAGTTCTATCACTTGTTCAAAACGCGCCTTGGCCTCGAGTAGGGCGCCCAGATCCAAGTGAGAATGGCCAAGTTCGACCAACACCGTTGCCCGTTGTTCAGACGTGATGGGTAAATCGAGGGCTCGTCGCAACAGGGCGATGGATGTATCAGAGTCACCGGATGTACGGGATTGACCTGCAGCTTCGATGAATGCGTTCCAGGCGATATCTGGCACTTCTTCGGCCAATGCATCTCTTTCAGCGATCGCCTGTTGAAGGGTTGCGTTGTCATTCAACTTTCGAAGCGCCCGAATTTTCATGGCGAGTAGGGGCAACCTCAATGCAGGAGCATCCGTCTGGTTGAGGACCAAGTTGATGGGTTGAATCACACCGTCTGGGGTGTTGAGAGCAAATGCACATCGCGCGCTACCCAATGCTGCGTCTGTAAGGACATCTGCTGGGGCATCGCTTTGAAGGACATTGTTGTATTTCTCAATCGCGCTGGCCCAGTTTTCGCCACGCTCGTCCACTTCTGCGCACGCAACTTGGGCGGATCGGGCACTGCTGTTGTTGGGGGCTGCTGAGACCGCTTGGGTACAAATTTGTCCAGCTTCCTCGATATCGCCAATTCCCAGCAATGCGGCCACCAGCGATAGTCGAACTTCTGGTGCGGCTGGATGACTTGGGGGAAGCGCGCCGAGCAATTCTCGGGTGATGGTGATGACGGCTGCACTGTCTTGGTCTTCGGCCGCCATGTCGGCCATCTCCTGAAGCGCCCGAACGCGCCACACGGTGTCGGCTTGTTGGTCGGCGACTTGGCGATAGAGACTTCTGGCTCTCGCTCGCTCATCGGTTGAACGAGCAACCTCAGCAAGTCCCAGTAGACCTTGTACACTCGCTTCTGGGTATTCTGAGTCTGCAAGAGAGCGGAAGGCTGTGGATGCTTCTTTTCTTTTTCCACCTTGAAGAAGTCCGTTGGCCAGTAAAAGCTCCAGTTGTATACGTTCGTGGGTCGAGCTTTGCCCTCGGAGGAGGTCTCGCCAGATGTCCAGCGCATCGCGAAGTTCTCCCATTTGTGCCAAGGCTTCACCCAAGCCCGCCAATGATGCTCGGTGTACGTCGGAGGGGAGTCCCTCGGTGTTGGATATCGATGTGTAGATGCGATGTGCATCAACAGCTTCACCATCGTCTAAATGGCGCCTGGCTTCTCCGAGTCGGGCGTGAGCCATGACTTCGTTGATTGCATCCGGAGCCAAGTCTGAGAGCATTTCTTGTGCTTGTTCAGAACCTTTGTCTGACAGCATCAAGCTCGCCATTGCGATGCGCGCTTCCTCTGTGGTCTCGATGTCCAGACCTTCAATTTCCAAGACGGCTCGATAGGATTGAATCGCAGAATCGGGACGTTTTTGTTTTTCCGCGATTCTGGCTTTGACTAAAAGTGCTCGTCCCTGAATCCGGTCATCTGTTCCGGTGGCCAGCAGTTGAATGAGCAACGCCTGCGCGATTGTAATGCGACCTTGGCGGAGATGAAGATCGGCGATGGCCAGTTGGGCGGCCTGTTGTGCAATTGATGATGGCGCGGCTTTCTTGATGACCGACCCCCATGTGCGAATCGAGCGGTCGAGATCTCCGGACCGGTCATATATTCGAGCTTGAGACTCGGTCACTCGTAGGCGTAGGTCGTCAGGGATTTCAAGCGCTTCAGCCTGCTCAACCTCTTCAAGGGCGCGTGGGATGTCACCATCGTTTGTGTATAGATCGGATAGCGCCAAGCGAAGGGCGGCTTGTGTTTCTGGGAGTTCGCCCATTGCGGAGAATATGGCTTCGCGGGGGCCAGTATCGGTGAGTCCCAAGGCCTCTCGGTTCTTGTCATACAAGACAATTGCGCGCGCTCGTTGCTCAGTGGGTTGGTCTATTTCTTGTACAAGAAGTTCAACGTTTTTGAGGGAATCGGTCCAACGTTGGTGGGTATGAAAAAACATAGCCAGCCGAAGCCTGGTCTCATTTTCAATGCTGGGTACGCTTTCGGCTGCACCCATGGCCTCTACAAGAAGGGCTTCTGCTTCATCGAAGTCCCCTGCGGTTTCAGAAAGTGCAGCCGCTTCTATCAAGTATCCGACTTGATCTTCGACACGGCGAGCGAGTCCAGCCAGCTCAACATACCGGCTACTTGCTGCGGTTGGATCCGTGGTTCGTAGATTTTGTGCTTGGACTTCTAGTTGAGCGGGATCGATCACATCAGAACCCACAAACCGGGCGGTCAGGTATGCGCCCATACCCAGGGCGAGGACACCCATTCCCAACTGCACGGGGCGGGCTCCAACACGCCCAAGAATTCGTTCAAGATGAATGTCGTCTACGCGGGCGCCTCTTAATCGCAGGGCTTCGCGCTCTTTGCTGGTAAGGCCCAGGGCGCCACTCAGATCCGTGCCTTCTACGGATGCGCCTGCCCATCGGACACTGGCTAGATCGGCCTGTTCTAAAGTGGCTCCATCCAAAATGGCATCGACCAAGTCGACATCAGGCATGCGTGCGCCCGTCAGATTGGCGTCTTTTAATTGCGCTCCGCTCAGCCTGGCGCCGCGAAGATCCGCACCTGTCAGGTTGGCCATTGAAAGGTCTGCACCACGAAGATCCACGTCCCTCAGATCGGCATCGATGAATACAGCTTCACGCGCAATGGCTCCTTGAAGGAGTGCGCCTCTCATCCTGGCACCATCCAAACGAGACAAGGTCATGTCCGCCTGTCGCAGGTCTGTTTCTCGCAGCCGGGTCCCCATCAGGTTCGCACCACCTATTTGTGTTTTTCGAAGATCTGCACGGTCGAGTGTTGCCCCGTCTAATCTTGCTTCTCTCAAGTCAGCTTCGTTCCATACTGCAAAAGAGAGTCGTTTCCCGCGTAGATTTTGACCGCGCAAGTCGGCTCCAGGTCCTCCGGGGAGTTGTGCTTGAGCTTTCGCTGCACGTTCAGCGCGTGCGGTGGCGGCTCTTTCAGCTTTCAGTCGAGTTTGCTCTGCTCTATCAAGAGCCGCTTGACGGAGCCTTTCTTGCCCCTCGCGTCGAACTCTTGCGGCCATTTCACGTCCCCGTGAAGCCTCTTGTGTGAAGCGTTTTCCAGCCCACTTAGCGGCGCGCCCGGCAAATGTGATGCTGCCCTTGGGTATGTGTCTGGCCTGCTGTGCTGCGGTGCGCATTGATCGATACGCCGCTCCCGCGATGGGGCGGATCGGTTTCGTGATCGGTGCAATCGCTCGTCGGACGGGTGCGGCAGCGGCCCATATAAGATTGAAGAGGACGGGAATTGAACGAAAAGTCGACTGTGTGACCAGCGCCAGTAGGGCAATTCCTCGACCAAGGGTCAGGGGTGGACGAGAGGATGCCCCAGCAGCTTGGAGGGCAGATACCAGGGCTTCGGTGGATTCAGGAAGGTTTCGGAGGCGGGAGTTTCGCGCAGAAATATTCTGCAATGAGGCACCGTCGAATCGGGCTCCAGCCAGATCTGCCCCATCCAAGTTGACCCCATCTAAATTTGCATTTGATAGATCCGCTCTTCGTAAATCAGCATTTCGTAGATCTGCTCCCCGAAGATCCGCCCCTCGAAGATCGGCTTCCAGAAGAACCGCTCCTGTGAGATCGGCGCCTTCAAGGTATGCACCGGATAAATTTGCACCTTCGAAATCTACGTCTCTTGCTGCAAGCTGACCGAGTTGTGCTTCGAGCAGATTGGCTCCTCGAAGACGGGCTGAGTGCATGACTGCGCCGTCCAAATGGGCTTTGCTAAGGTCTGCTCCGGTCAGGTTGGCGCAGACAAGGTCGACTTGTCGCAGATCTTGGCCCACCAATTGCACACCTGCGAGTACACGTCCACGAAGTTCGCGCCCCAATACATCTGCTGCCGTTGGTGAAGAGAGGTTCACGAAGACATCGTATCCTGCGCTCGACATTTTCGGGTTCATTCAATTGTTTGGCATGGTTTCTGCTTGTTGCATGGCAGTGATCCCTGCCATAAGCAAACAGAACAAGTTCACGTCTCTCTTCGTGTACTCATTCAACCCCGCTCGTGGGATCTCACGGTGTGCTGCATCGTGCAACAACCTTCCTTCGATCCCCGAGGAGCCTCATGGATAAATTGGTCATAGACGGCGGCAGACCCCTACATGGTGTCGTTCCCGTTAGCGGTGCAAAGAACGCTGCACTTCCCATCTTGGTTGCAACACTGCTTGCGCCCGGAGAACACGAACTACACAACGTACCTGAACTCGTTGATGTGAGCTTTATGCTTTCATTGTTGGGTCGGGTCGGTTGCCCAAGCTTGGTGGGTTTAGGCGGCAGTCCTGATCGGGTGCGCCTGGATACGACTCGGATAGCGTTTTGTGAGGCTCCATACGATGTAGTTCGCAAGATGCGCGCGAGTGTTCTTGTGCTGGGTCCGTTGTTGGCCCGGTGTGGTCAAGCGCATGTTTCGATGCCAGGAGGGTGTGCCATCGGTGTTCGGCCGATCGATCAACACTTGAAGGGGCTGGAAGCGCTTGGGTGTACGTTTGAATTAGATGGTGGGTACATTCATGGCAAGGTGGACCAATTGGTTGGCGCCGACATGACCTTGGACTTCCCAACAGTCACAGGTACTGAAAACATCATGATGGCCGCCGTTCTTGCTGAAGGTGTGAGCGTTATTCGCAACGCAGCAGCAGAGCCTGAAATTGTGGATCTCGCTCGCTTCCTTCGCTCTATGGGGGCGAGAATTAAGGGTGAAGGTACGGACACGATAGAGATCGATGGTGTGCCTGCGCTGCGTCCCGCTCGGCGACCGTATTCCATCATGGGAGATCGCATTGAAGCCGGCACATATTTGTTGGCTGCTGCCGCCACGGGTGGCGATGTTGTGGCAAAAGGCGCTCCCGTAGAAGACATGGGTGCTGTGATTGATGCACTCCGTGAAACAGGTTGTGAAGTGGATGTGGACGGTGACCAGATTCGTTGTCGACGAAGTGGTGACCTGAAGCCTGTGAGTATTTCAACACAGCCGCACCCCGGTTTCCCTACGGATATGCAGGCGCAATGGGTCGCGTTGATGGCCATTGCTGCAGGTGAGTCTAGTGTTCAGGAAAACATTTTTGAAAACCGCTTCATGCATGTGGCGGAACTTCTGCGTATGGGCGCGAACATTCAGTTGAACGGCAACACCGCATTGATTGAGGGCGGGGGAGGACTGACAGGGGCCACAGTGATGGCCACAGACCTACGTGCGAGCGCATCACTCGTGATTGCTGGATTGTCGGCTGAAGGGACAACGGAAATGCTTCGGATTTACCACTTGGACCGTGGCTATGAGCGTCTTTGTGGAAAGCTCGAAAGCCTGGGTGCTTCTATTCGTCGATTGCCTGAAGACACTCCCGTTGTTGTGGGACGTCCTGCGCAAACCACCGCCGCAGTGTAGCTAAATGCCGATTGCGCCCGCTGTCATTGAATCGATTCGTGAACGGATCGATATGGTGGAGTTGGTGGGTCAAACAGTGTCGCTCAAGCGAAAGGGGCAGACAGGTAGCTACATGGGCTTGTGTCCGTTTCACAAGGAGAAAACGCCCAGTTTTTCAGTGACTCCCCATAAGAAGATTTTTCATTGCTTTGGTTGTGGAGAGGGGGGCGACTGTTTTCGTTTCATCATGAAAACAAGAGGGCTTAATTTTCCCGCAGCGGTGCAAGAGTTGGCCGGTATGGTCGGCATAGAAATCGAGCAACGAGAGCTGACCCAAGAGGAAGGACGCCAACGGCGTGAGCGTGCCGATGCGTACGAAATTTGTTCAGAGGCTGCCCATTATTATCACTCGATGCTGCTCACGACGGCAGAGGGTAAGCCTGCCTTGGACTATCTGAAGGGACGAGGCTTTACCGAAGAAACGATTAAAGCTTTTCGCCTTGGGTTTGCTCCAGCGCGCTGGAATGGTGTTCTTCAACATTTGCAGAAGAAGGGGTACTCCGTATCTCACGCTGACAAAGCCGGACTGATTCGTTTCAAGGGCGATCATGCCTACGATTTGTTTCGAGGGCGCGTCATGGTTCCCATTCTTGATGGGAGTGGCAAAGTGGTTGCCTTTGGTGGGCGAGTCCTTGAATCATTGGTCGGAACGTCCGATGCAGTACCAAAGGACCCGCCCAAATATGTCAATTCCAGTGAAACTGAGATCTATAAGAAGTCAAAAGTCCTTTATGGTCTGTCCCAGGCTCTTTCAGCGGTTCGAAATAATGACAGAATGCTCATTGTGGAGGGGTATTTCGACGTGATTGCCCTTCATCAGGCTGGGTTTGCAGAAGCAGTGGCTACATGTGGCACGGCACTTACAGATGGGCACTGTCGTTTGATTCGGCCCCTGACCCGCAAAGTTGTGGCTTTGTTTGATTCGGATGAGGCAGGGCTACGAGCGTCAGAGAAAAGTCTCCCCATGTTCATTGAAGCCGGTATTGGCGCGCGTCGTCTGAATCTTGGGGAAGCAAAAGATCCGGATGAATTCATCATGAAGAACGGATCGTCTGCATTCGAAGATGTACTGTTGAATAGTGAGCCGCTCTTTGAGCTTGCGCTGCGCCGTAAACAAGAGAAAAACGGTGCGTCCCCTGAAGGGAAGCAAAAAACAGTAGAAGAGTTGATGCCAATTGTTCGGCTCTACGATTCAGCGGCCCGCCATGCTGTAGTGACGCGGATGGCCAGTGCTTTGGGCCTGTCGGAAAGTGTCATTCAAGATGGCATAGGAAGAGGAAGAAGGAGTGTAGAACCGACGGTTCCCAGTGGCGCTAATGGCGCAGTTGGCAAAATTTGGCGCGGGAATAAAGCGCTAAATCATTTGTTTTGGCTTTTGATTCATCATCACGAAATGGTGGTCCCAGAAATCCTTGAACAAAGTCCCGAACCGGAGGTGATCAGTGATTATGGTCCCGCGAAACATGCTTTCGCATTGCTGCTAAAGGGGCGCGCGGTCACAGAAGTTACAGATCTTGTTCAAGAACCTGGAGTGCGCGCAGTATTGGTTGCAGCGGCAAGCAGGGTTGGCCAAATAACCAGTGACAAAGCGGCTTTTGCGGCGAGGCAAAACCTGTGTACGCTCGAGAAAGAGTACGTAGATCGGGAGCTGGTTTCCATTGACAACAAAATACGTGCTTGCAACATTTCGGATGACGAGTCAAGCTATTTAAGTCTGGTGAAAATCCGGGCAGCCCTCCAGAAGAGGAAAGATGAGATCAGAACACGCTTCGTTCGGTAGCAAACCGTATGGTTTTTCTACCCAGACCGCCCGAAGCCGACGAGTTTGCTCGTCTGGAAACCCCTAGTTGTAGTTGTAGTAGCTGTTTACGATGTGCATTCGTGTACATTCCCCCCCCGTCGCGTAGCAGAAGAGGTTCGATAATGTTGAAAGACAAGGATCTAAAAGAGATTCAAGGACTCATTTCAGTTGGTAAGAAGCGTGGATATGTCACGTATGAAGAAATGAACAATGTCCTCCCCACCCACCTTGTCGCAGCCGACCAGCTGGATGACGTGATGATCATGTTCAATAAGATGGACATTGAAGTCGTCAATCAGATGAAGGCGGCACAAAAGAAGGGCGGGCGCCCAGAAGATGAGGCCAAGGATACAAAAGCGGCTGCTGTACGCAGTAGCGATCCTGTACGGGTCTATCTACGAAAGATGGGTACAGTGCCTCTGCTTTCCCGCGAAGGTGAGATTGAGATTGCCAAGCGCATTGAAGAAGGTGAAGTCATCGTTGACCGCGCGGTGCTTACTGCACCCGTGACCATTCGGATGTTGAATCGCCTCATTGATGCAGAAGAACAACGATGTGAAAAAGCGATTCGTGGTGGCAAGAAGCCACGGCGTACGACGAGTTCTGAAGGCAAGAGACTTCCTGTGGTTTTGGAGGAAGTGCAAGAACTCTCCGATATTCGTTTGGGTATTGTGAAGGATTTGAATCGCGCGAAGAGCAAAAAGCGTCAGCGTGAACACCAAGAACGATTGGATGAGGCGGATGTCAAGCTCATCAAGAAGATGGGAACCATCGAAATTCCGACTACGGTGATGAACCTGACATGCAAAGAGATCCAGCAGGCGTGGGACCAAGTTGCGCGCTGTGAACGGGCGATCTCTCAAGTGGCCAGAGAAGCTGGAGTGGACGTCGAAGATCTTCGCCGCATGATCCGTAAAGTACGTCGTACGCCAGACCGTGGTGGTGCCGAAGTCGTCAAAGAAACTGGAATCAGTGTGGACCAGTGGGCTGAATTCGACAGCCGCGTTCGCCGTGAATTGCGTCGGATTCGGAAGGTCGAAGACAGTATTCTCGTTGAGCGGGAAGAGCTGCGGATTCTATCGAGAGATGTTCGCCGAGGAACAGCATTGGCTGAACAAGCGAAGTGTGAACTGGTGGAAGCCAACCTCCGTTTGGTGGTCAGTATTGCCAAGAAGTACACCAACCGTGGTCTTCAGTTTTTGGACTTGATCCAGGAAGGCAACATCGGCCTGATGAAGGCCGTCGAAAAGTTTGAGTACCGTCGCGGTTACAAGTTCTCCACGTATGCAACGTGGTGGATTCGTCAGGCCATTACTCGTGCGATTGCTGACCAAGCGAGAACGATCCGTATTCCTGTTCATATGATCGAAACGATCAACAAACTGGTTCGTACGCAACGTCACCTCATTCAAGAGATGGGTCGCGAGCCATTGCCGGANGAAATTGCAGAGAAGATGCACATTCCTGTGGATAAGGTCCGTAAGATTCAGAAGATCGCTAAAGAGCCTATTAGTCTTGAGACACCAATTGGTGAGGAAGACGACAGCCACTTGGGCGACTTCATTGAAGATAGCAATATTGCTCTTCCAACCGAGAATGTGGTCAACCANAGCCTGGGTGAGACAGCTCGGAAAGTGCTCGCTACTTTGACTCCTCGTGAAGAACGTGTCTTGCGGATGCGGTTTGGTATCGGTGAGGTTTCTGACCATACGTTGGAAGAAGTTGGCCAAGACTTCGATGTTACCCGTGAGCGTATTCGCCAGATTGAAGCAAAGGCGCTTCGTAAGTTGCGGCACCCGTCTCGGAGTAAGAGATTGGCTTCTTTTATTGAAAACTAAAATTTAGTTTTTCATTGTAAACGCCAGCGTTCACGCTGGCGTTTCTGTGTTACCCGTCTTCGGGGGCCCATAGCTCAGTTGGTTAGAGCACCCGGCTCATAACCGGAGTGTCCCAGGTTCGAGTCCTGGTGGGCCCACCCTTTGACGGAGATTGTGTGCACGCAGATATGGTCTTGATTGTTCGTCTGTGGGAGCTTGATCAGTTGATTGATCAAGCCCGCAAGACTGCAGCCGACTTAAAAGCAGTCGTCACCGACATTGACCAACAGACTTCCGCGCGTTCGGAAGAACAGAAAGAGCAAGAAGCCTTGTTGCAGAAGGTGGTTGTGGAAGAGTCCACTGTTCAACAAGAGCTGGACCGATACATCATTCGAAGAGATAGGACTGCAAAGCTTTTAGAAGGCGGCAGTGAACTCGACTACGTGACGGTCGAGCGGCAGTTGCTCCAATGTACAGAGAAGGTTGATGAACTGGAAAACTCGGTGTTGGAATTGATGGAGCAACGAGACGATCACATCGGTCGTATTGCGCACTTGGGAGCGGAGATAAGTCGTCTGGAGGGTGAACGTGGGACCGCGCATGCCGAATGGGTTCGGGTCGGACGTATGGCCCGAACAGAAATTGAGACCTTGATGCCACGTCGAGTTGCGGCACTGGCTGAGCTTATGAGAGAACAGGCGATTGTTTACGAAGATTTTCGTAAACGCACCAAAGCACCCGTTGCATACTTTAGTGGACATTCCTGCGGTGCTTGTCACGTGTCCGCTGGTAGTCAGGTTTATTTAGAAGTGTCCCAAGGGCGTCGTGTGCATCAATGTCGTGGATGCAATCGATGGTTGTTGCCAGACCCACAGTTGGACGAAGAGGCCGAAGAAGCATAGCCTGTGTTTGTTCAAGAATAACAGGTGATCGCCGGTCACCATAGTGACGGGAGGAAAGTCCGAGCTCCATCGGGCAGGGTGCTGGATAACGACCAGTCGGGGTGACCCGAAGGCAAGTGCAACAGAGAGTAGACCGCCACCTACGGGTCCGGTTTGGCTTCAGACCCATCCATTTGGTCGAGGTTTGGAGACAGTCGGGGTTCTTTTCGAAGAATCGGTAAGGCTGAAAGGGTGCGGTAAGAGCGCACCGGCATCTCTGGAGACAGAGGTGGCCAGGTAAACCCCATCCGGAGCAAGGCCAAATAGCGAGATGTTTGAGGGTGCCCGCCTGAGATCTCCGGGTTGGCTGCTTGAGTCTGTTGGTAACAGCAGACCTAGATGAATGATCACCACTGTGGCGAGGGAGACCGAGCCATAGAACAGGACTCGGCTTATGGTGTTCTTGAGCCGGCTTCTCGCTTCGGCGAGAGGCCGTTTTTTTTGTTGGGTTGACCCCGTCTTACGCTACAGGTAGAACAACCGCACTTCAGAGGAAAATTCATGAGCAAAATTCGCGAACAGGCCCTCGATTACCATTCACGTGGACGAAAGGGCAAAATTGAGGTCACAGCCTCGAAACCCCTCCTTACTCAAAGAGACTTGGCTTTGGCATATACGCCAGGAGTTGCAGAACCTTGTAGGGAAATCCATGCAGATCCTGAAAAAGCATATGAATACACGGCCAAGGGAAATCTTGTTGCCGTAATTACCGATGGTACCGCGGTCTTGGGACTGGGGAATATCGGAGCTTTGGCTGGAAAGCCTGTAATGGAAGGTAAAGCCAACCTCTTTAAGAAGTTTGCCGATATCGATGTGTTTGACATCGAAGTTGATTCGACAGACACAGAAGGCTTTATTGCGGCGGTAAAAGCCATCGCACCCACATTTGGTGGCATCAACCTCGAAGACATTCGCGCCCCAGAGTGCTTTGAAATTGAAAGACGGCTGCAAGACGAGTTGGATATTCCTGTCTTTCATGATGATCAGCACGGAACCGCAATGATTGCGGCGGCTGCATTGTGCAACGCTTGTGAAGTGTCTGGACGCTCGCTTGAAACCACCACCATCGTCTTTTCTGGTGCGGGTGCTGCAGCCATGGCGACAGCCCGTTTGGTCATACTGCTGGGTGTAAAGAAAGAAAACATATTCATGTGTGACTCCAAAGGTTTGATTGCCACCGAACGGGACAATTTGACGCCTGAAAAGCTTGAATGGGCGCAGCCTGGTCCTCGATTGAATCTCGGTGACACGTTGAAGGGTAAGGATGTGTTCATGGGCCTGTCCGTGGGTGGACTGCTCAAAGGCGACATGGTCAAAGGAATGGCCACACGTCCCATCGTGTTTGCCATGGCCAACCCCGATCCTGAAATCACGCCAGACGATGCCAAGGCAGCTGTACCGGACGCCATTGTTGCGACGGGACGGTCAGACTTCCCAAATCAAGTGAACAATGTTTTGGGATTCCCTTTTATTTTTCGCGGAGCCCTGGACTGCAGAGCGCGAAAGATCACCGATGAGATGAAGGTTGCGGGTGTGCGAGCGTTGGCTGATTTGGCCCGGACAGATGTTCCGGACATCGTATTAACGGCATACGGACTCGAACATTTGGAATTTGGTGATGATTACCTGATCCCAAAACCGTTCGATCCCCGTGTTTTGCTGTGGGTGGCACCTGCGGTGGCTGAGGCGGCTGCTGCGAGTGGAGTCGCACGGCAACCGATTGCCGACATGGATCTTTACCGTCAACGGCTGGAAGGCATGCTTGAGCGGTCTAAAGAGGTGATTCGTCCGCTTATCAATCAGGCACGAGGCCACAATGCACGGATTGTCTTTCCGGAAGGGGCGAATGCAAAAATTCTACGCGCTGCACAAATCCTTGTGGATGAAAAGATCTGCCAACCGGTATTGGTTGGTCAGGAGTGGAAAATCCTCAATCGTGCAGAACAGCACAATGTGGATTTGACGGGGGTAGAGATAGTTGAGCAGATCGAAGATGATCACTTTGAATCGTATGCAAATGCGTTGTGGAAAGATCGGCAGAGAAAAGGCATGACCTTGAGTGCTGTTCGGCAGGCGCTTCGCAGTCGGACAACGTATGGAATGATGATGGTCCGGCAGGGGGACGCGGATGGATTGTTGGGTGGTCTTGCTACACCGTACGCCGATACAATTCGTCCAGCCCTTCAGGTGCTTGGAAAGGGTGAGCAGGTTTCGGTCATTAGCGGTGTGTATGTCATGCTCTTCAAGGGTCGGCGGTTCTATTTTGGAGACTGTACAGTGAATGCAAACCCTGATGCCGAGACCCTGGCACAGATAGCTCAAAACACGGCTGCAGTGGCGCGACAGTTTGGGGATACACCCAGGGTAGCCATGCTTTCATATTCAGATTTTGGTGAAAGCCGTGGGTTTCCCGAGGTCGACAAGGTTGCCAAAGCGGTGTCCATCCTTCAAGAATGCGATCCAGAGTTGGAAGTGGATGGAGAGATGCAGGCAGACACTGCGGTCAACCCGACACGGGCCGAGAATGACTTTCCATTCAGCACGATTGCAGGACGAGCAAATGTGTTGATTTTCCCAGACTTAGGCAGTGGCAATATTGCCTATAAACTGCTCCGAGAACTGGGAGGGGCTACAGCGGTGGGGCCTGTGTTGATTGGTCTTTCCCATCCGGTGAACGCGCTTGCTCTGGGTTCTACCGTAGACGATATTGTCAACATGGCTGCCATCACAGTGAATCAAGTCATTGCTCGCGGTCGGGGTACCAAGTGAGCAAGGTTGATTTTGAGAAAGTAGTCGCATTGCTGGAAGAGTTGGAGACAGACAAGACGAAGAGCCCTGGTGCAAGTTGGTTGGCTACCGGCAGTGTTGACGTGGATGGTCTCGATATAGACGTCGCTCTGGTCGCTGTTGAAGCCGCAAAACGCATGGGGATGGTCGAGCGACTTCAGGAGGCGAAGAAAGCCAAGGATAAACAGATTCGCAAAGCTGCCGGTTCCGCGCTTCATGTGTTGAAGTCGACGGGCCATGAGGTGATAGCAGACCAAAACGAGAGCGGTTGGAGTCTTGGTGCAGAAGAGGTGGTTGTGCCGCCTCCGATGGGCTTTATCGGTCTGCCCCAAGGGGATGGATATTTCCCGTACATTATGATTGCTCATAATCGAGAAGGCGCCTGCGTTTCTGCAGGGGTTGCTGGCTCAGGCCAGGGATACCAAGATGCGGATCATGCCCTTACTGGCCGCTCTCAGACCAGAGATATTGTCGCAAATGCAGTCAAAGATCCCAATCTGTTTGAGGTGCCTTTTCATGTGGCGCTACACTTCACAGAACGGGCTTTTCGTGAAGGTGGAAACCGCCAGCCTAATGGTTGGGGGCGCATGCTTCAATCTGTACCTGAGGGCACTCAAAATGCAGCCCGCATGATGGACCCTTTGTCCAAACAAGAAACGGAACTCGATAGAAAAGAACTGGAAAATGTGGTGCCATTGGTTGATGGCGCGCACAAGCTTCCATTTAAGATTGAAGAGCAGATAGCCAACCCAGCAATTGATAAATGCATCGCAGCCGTCACCAGTGAACTTGCACGAGATGATGCCGATAAGCGACAGAGGATTGCATCCGAAGTGGTTGATGCGGCGAATCAGTCGTTGGCTGGACCCGCGCGTGCGACTTGGTTGTTGGCTTTGGATGTGGCTGCTTATGTGGCTGAATCTGCAGGATGGGAGGCGGAACGTAAAGCCGCCCGTCATACAGGTTTAGCGCTGCGTGCAGGTTTGGTCGGCGCAGACATTCCCTTCTTTCGGGTTTGGACTGAACGACAGTTGGCGGCTGTAACAGAGATGGTTCTTGCTGTTCGTGCAGGACACGAAATTCCGACTCAGTAATAGACTTCACCGTCTCCTGTTGCGATTCTGAGCCCCCTGAGTGCGTGGGCGGCATCTCCTACGATGTCGAGGAATAGCTGCTCGTCTTTGGTCTTGATCTCAGCAAGGTCATCAAAGGCTTTAAGGTTCTCCAAGAGGACCACACTCTTCACGACCTCGGCTGCAACTTGCTCCAGCGCGGCTCGATCATCGCTGCCGGCGAACTAGTCCGCGTGCGCTTTATGGCCTCGGTGCTGCTCAACGGCACCACCATCGACGCGGCGATTCGCGATTCGGCTTTCCCCGAGACATGGCAACAAGTCGATCCCGGCGATGCCACTAAACTGCGCCCGGGCACCGCGCTCAGTATTTCAGTCCCCTTATCCAACCGCGTAATCCAGGGGGTTCAGATCGGACCCAACCCATTCACGCCCAACGGCGACGGTATAAACGACCAGGCGACCGTTCGCTTCGCCCTGGGGAATCTCAACGTCGCACGCGAGATCGGGGTTGAGATTTTCGACCTCAGTGGACGTCAGGTGTGGAGC
>PALY01000035.1 GCA_002707085.1 Deltaproteobacteria bacterium | reverse complement strand
AAGATGATCCATTTACTGGTGGAGGGTCTTCCAGTGGTGATCAGCCGAACCTGACCATCACGTATGTGGGTTCATACGCTGAAGGTGGGCAAACCGAGTACTGGGTGGATGTGTCCAATGATGGTGACGTAGATGCCGATGGGTTTTACATCGACATATTCCACAATACGACTTGGGATGCTGAACCCGAAGTTGACGCCATTGGCACCGTGTATTTGTTTCAGCCGGGTTTGCCCGCGGGTGAAACCGTGTATGCCAGACTGGTTGTAGAGGATGAATGTGGTGCGTGTGGTGCTTGGGCGCAGATTGATGGTTTCAATCTCGTTGAAGAGTCCGATGAGTCGGACAACACTGAATACATCGAACCGCCAACGTATTGGTAGTTACCTGCGTCTGCGGACGAGTCCGAGCATTCCCGCCAAAAGAATCAACGTTGATTTGGGTGGTGCCTGGCTTTGGCTGCAACCACATCCCTTTTCGCAAGGGTCGTCTGCGATCCCTTCTTCGGTTTTAGGCTCACTCCAGTCATCCGCCGTGTCTCCTACGAGATCGGCGAGATCGTCTGCAGAGTCTTCCTCTTGGTCACCACCAATGACAACGCCTCCGCCTTCATCGTCGGACCCGTCGTCGTCGGTATCACCATCGTCGTCGTCCGATGTGCATGGACTTGAATCGTCGGTGTCGTCGGGAGGCGTGAAGCCGGAATCATCTTCATCTAAACCCAGGCTGACCAAGTTGAGAGTCACCACGCTGACATGAGGGAGAAAGCCTTTGTCCCAAGCGACAAGCAGTTGGTCACGGTAGCGTGCTGCAGAGGGGCGGGCAGAGCCCATTCCACTTCCATCCGTGTTGTCCGAAACCTTGATGCTGTCGACCGTATTGAAATCGTCGTCCAATACAGCGACATACACATCTCCATCTCCCGCCAAATACTGGCCGTCGAACTCTTCTCCCAAGAAGGTCACGATCCAGTAGTCGCCCACTCGAAGCAGGCCTTGTGGCCAAAAGTGACGGTTAAGGGATGGAATGGGAGCAATGTCGAAACTCCTATCGGTCGTCAGGTCTCGGTTGATCCAGTACACGCTCAAGCCCGGTTCACCGTTCGCGATCATCAGGTACCGATCCGACTCACTGTCGTACTTGAATGATGCTCCAGAGATGTGTGTGCGAACGTCCATTTCATGGGTTGCAATCACCGAGCCATCGGTTCCAATCTCAAAAAAGGTGGGCCGGAAGTCTGCATGATTGGTGAATGCGACACCTTGCAGATGTTCAGAACAAATCAAGGGCATGTCATTGTGCGCCCTCGCGTCCACCCCTTCTTCCACCCAGCCGTGGGCGGTCATGTTCCAGTCTGCGTCGTATCGAGCGACCCGAGCGCTGTCGTTGGTGACATTGACGGAGTAGGCGTGTAGAAAAGTGCCGTCAGGGCAACGTTCAAGGGCATGGTCCTTGGTTTGTTCCCACTCCGCTAATCGAATCCGTGACGACATATCGACAGCCAAACCTTCCGACATGGGCGCGACGTTGTATCCAGGAATTCCACCGGTTTCCCAGTGATGGGCCATCCACCAGCCCCCGTCTTCGAGGTTGTTGAATACCCGAACCCAGTTGAGGCCACCGACATCTCGTCCCGATGGGACAACATCTGGGCTGGCTGAAATCAGAAACTCTCCCGCAGAAACGGGTGAAGATACCAACAAAGCGGCAAGAATAGATGTGTACATGGCACTATGGTATCGCGAGTGAAACCGGCCTGCCGACTTAAACGTTTGTTTGGACAGAACGGGCGGCTTGTGCTGTTTGGGCTGCGCCTTGGCCGACCACGAATAAGAGCTCTTTGTTCCTTAGATGTGAAACGGCTCCCACCTTCTTTCCGCTTTGGTTGTGAATGCCTATTTGTGCGCCCACATAGCGTTTATGATCGAGTTCTACTGTGTGTACCGAACCGCGCGTGGATAAGATTTTCTCGATTTCATCTCGGTGAAGGTATCCCTCGTTGTTGAACGAAACGACGATTCTGTCCACATTCAAACTGTCGATGGTGTCAGAAAATGCGCTCAGTATCCGCCGCCGAGAGTTGAAGTCACTCTTTTCGGTTTTACAGTCGATCCTCTTTCGTGCGACCCCGTATACTTCTGGCTGATCCCAGCGGATTAAGGTCTCCCATATATGGTAGTTAGAACGGTAGCTGTGCTGGTTGTACGGTGGGTCGAGATATGCCGCAGAACCACTGAACTCTTTGGCGGCAACGATGGCATCCAAACATGTGGCAGATCCCGTTCCATTGAGCATTTCAGGGACGCGCAACTGTAGTGGTTTGTGCGCTCTTGCAGCCCATTTCTTTAGGTAGGCCATTTGTAGGCCGGTGGTGCTGTCTACCCGGTCTGCAGCTTCCATCAATGCAACCAAAACGATGGAACGAATCGGCTCCGCTAAATCCAACTTGTCGATGCGGTTTCGCATCCCTTCGATAATGGCGCCATTGTCCGGGTGAAAGAATCGCGCCTCTTCACAGTAGGTTCTTGTAAACCAACCAGGTTCAGGTTTTGTGGTTTCAAGCTCTTTCAGTATTTCTGTGATGTCTGGCAGCACGCTTTGGGCGTCGGCTTCGATGTAGCAACGGGCAATGGTGTGTGCGTATAGATTGTGGTCGTTGGAACAGACGTACAAGCCCTGTTGTTTCAATGCTTGGCTCACCCGGCTGGTTCCACTGAACAGATCGAGTACGCGTGTCCCTGGCGCTAGATCCGCAAACACCGCCGCAATGGGGCCGAGTAGTTTGCGTTTGGAACCCAGATATTTGATCACGGGAGTCTCTTTCTTTGAATACGTCGAGTAAGTCGTTGAAGGATGGGGCTGAGTGAGCGCACCTGAAGTACGAATGCGAATACTGCATATACCGCGGCACCGAGCAGGCACAGAAGAAGAACCCGGAGATGGCCCATGGGCGGCAACAGGCCTTCTAAGGCAAAGACCGTCACGCCCATAAACGAGGCGGCAATACAAATCCGCAACAATTCAAACCACAACCCAGTCCGCCATCCGCCCGTGCGGCGACCCAGAATGGTCATCAATACCACCACCTCCAGTGTGACGGTGACCGCATGCGACAATGGCAGGCCAATGAGCCCCAATGCGTTGAGCAAGGCCATCGCGACTGGAATCTTGATGGCCATGACCACCAAAGACATTTTCATGGGTGTCCAGGGGTCTTTGAGCGCAAAGAAAATGGGCAGAATGACACGGTAAATACAGATGCCAATGACGGCAAAGGCATATCCTCTGAGGATGTTGGCGGTTTCGGCCGTATCGCTGCTTGTGAATGCGCCTCGTTCAAAGCACAAGGCCACCAAGGGTTCGGCCAACAGGTACAGGCCAACAGCGGCTGGGACCACGAGAAATATGGTCATCTCAATCGATTCGCCAAGGGTTTGCCGCGCCTCTTCGTTTGCCTGTTGAGCGCGCTGAATACTGAATCTGGCCAATGCGGCGACGGCGATACTTCCCGCGACAACGGACATGGGAATCTGCACCAGGCGGAAGCCAAGCATTAGCCATGAAACAGGGCCGTCTCCGTTCTGGCTTGCGAGTTGCATTTCAACAAGAACGTTGAATTGAACAACCACAACACCAACCAGCGCAGCCCCAACAAATTTAAGGACGCTCCGCAGTCCCGGATGCTTTCCAAAAGAGGGGCGAAACCGGAAACCGTCACGGTACAGCGCCGGGAACTGTACGCATGCGGTCAATAGTCCTGAGAGGGTGGCAGCGACGGCCACGGCTCCAATTGCAGGTGTGCCTGTCCACTCCACCCAGGTTTCTTGCATCAAGCAGGCGACAATGATGCATATGTTTAGTGCTGCGGGTGCGATGGACGGGAGAAAGAACTTTCCGCGTACGTTGAGCATGCCCCCAAACAATGCAGCCACACTGATTCCGGCGAGAAATGGTGCCAGCAGTCGGGTGAGCCAACTTGTGAGGGCGAACTTTTGTGGGTTTGCCTCAAACCCTTTTGCGACAACAAGAACCAAAGGGTCGGAAAATACATAGATGCCCAAGGTGAGAAGGCCCAGAATCAGCAGAAGTATGCCCAGCAATGCGTTGGCCAACCTCCATGCATCTTCTAAGCCTCTCTTTTCTTGGGATTCAGCGAACAAGGGCACGAACACGTTCGATAATGTTCCTTCGGCCAATAGTTCTCGAAACATATTGGGNACCCGAAAGGCTACGAAAAAAGCGTCTGCCGTNGCACTTGCTCCNAACACGGCTGTGAAAATGATGTCCCGCAACAGGCCAGAAACTCGCCCAAGTGTTTGCGCGAAGCCCGCTGCGAGGGCGCCACGGCCCACGGCAGGTGGTTTTGGAGGAGGCTTCATGTTGAGGAATCTACCTTCTGCACTTCCACCCGCCAATGCACGAACTGCATGGTAGCTTGCAGGTATGGCGCGGCGACCTCCATTACCTTTTGTTTTATCCACGTTGGTGTTGTGCATTNCTGTGGTTTTGATGGCTTCGACCGCGGGACCCGATTCAGCCGGATGGATTTTGATTGATTCTTCTGAAGAGGATGGGCCGCCACACGTGTGGTCTGATTCGACGTTGGGGGAGGCTGTGGAGCCGGGGTTGCTCCCGTTGCCTTTTGTTTTTTCCTGGTATGGGGAACCACAGTCCTTTGTGACCATTGGTGCAAGTGGAGCCGCGATGTTCGAAGGAGAGGCTTCAAGTTGTCCTGGTGAGGGTGATTGGTCTGGCTTTCTTACGGGTGCACCGGGTGAAATTGTGTGGACTCGGACCCTCGGGCGCTACCCCAACAGGGGGTTTCTCATTGATTGGGGGGATGCCCAACTCACGCTGATGGAGCGCAGAAACGAGGCTGTCATGCGGGTCGATGCGATCCCTGAGTCATCGGCTGTGGGCGCTCAGGGAGGGGTGGGTACTGGCTTGACATGGGCGTGCGGCGAAGCTTCTTTGATTTCTGGCCGGACCGCATGGGTTTCGGAAGAAACGCAACGTTCGCTGGCTTCACTCAGAAGTACCGATGACCTTTCGCAGTCGTGGCGTGGGAGTCGACCCGCAGAATTCTTCGGTGAACGCATCGCAACCGGTGACGTCAATGGCGATGGTTTGAATGACGTGTTGGTGGGAGAGCCAGAAGGTGACACGGCCTTTTTGTTCTTCGGTAAACGGACCGGAGAAGGGGGCGGTTCATCGCTCGCTGCCATGACGATCACCGGTGATGGTGGTGGTCGCTTGGGTGCAGATTTGTTGCTGGCTGACCTCGATAATGATGGTTTGGATGATGTGGTCATCGGAGAGCCACGTGCGATCGGTGGAGGTCGAGTTCATGTTTTTTTGGCTGCGGGTGGATTGTCGGGTTTGGTGGAGACCAGCGAAGCGGATGCGATAATTGAAGCGCCGCTTGATGGGGGTGGTGGAAGTTTTGGCGCCGCTTTGTCCTCAGGGCGAACAGATGATGATGACTTTGTTGACCTCATTGTGGGCGCTCCCGATGCGCGTGTAGATGGTGTCAATGTGGGTGCGGTTTGGAACCTTTTCGGAGATGGACTTTGGGAGTCTGATCGAGTGGTCGCCATCGACGATGCTTGGATTGGCTCAGATGCTGGAGACCAGGCTGGGTTGGCATTGGCCGTAGGCGACTTGGACGGCGATGAATTGGATGAAATCATCGTGGGTGTTCCGTATGGCGATGGCAGTGAAGAAGATGCCGGTAGGGTGCATGTGCTGGATGCCGTTTCACCGGCTGGTAGGTTGAGCGAACGTTCCAGATTTACCGTCAGGGGCGCATCGGGAGGAGACCTCTTCGGTACTGCCATGGGTGCGGGTGACCTCGACGGATTGGGCCGGATGGACTTGGTGGTTGGTGCCGTTGGAGAAGGGGCTTTGGGGCCAAGAACGGGAGCCGCGTATGTATTTCTTGATGCCCTGGAACATGGGCTTGTGGTGGATGCAGATGACGCAGATCATGTGATTTCCGGCCCTGCCGCAGCGTCCAGTACGGGGTCCAGTATTGTGATTGGTGAGTTGGACGGTGACCCAGAAAAAGAGCTTGTTGTGGGAGCCACAGGCGGAGATCCAAGTCTTGGCAGCGCGGGTATGGTTGGCATTTTTCGTGGATTGCCATCGGAACCCGGAAGTTTGAATGAAGCTGACCACCGTTTGTATGGCTTGGGTTCTGGGGCGNAGTTGGGGACCGATATAGAAATCGCGACCGACTTGCAGGGGGACGGATACCCAGACTTGATTGTGGCATCACCACTCGAAACACCGGGTGCCTTGGTGGGTGCGGGTGCGGTGTGGGTGTGGCCGTTTATCCCTGACTATGTGGACGATGATGCCGACGGTTTCGTTGCCCACTCTTCGGGTGGGTTGGACTGTGACGACACCGACAGTGCAGTTCATCCCAACCAGGAAGAAATCGATGGCAACTTGCTGGATGACGACTGTGATGGGTGGGTGGATGGTCTGTTCATTCCAAGAATCACCGAATCAGGATGGACCTACGACCTTGACGATGTGCTGAGAACGGATGGAGGCGTTTCTTTTGATTTTGAAGATGGCGTATCCGGTGAATCGGTCACGTCCCTGTATGCGGCAGAGGGGATGGAACTATTTTCGGAAGGCGTAGTGCGGGCGAGTCGCAGTGTTTGGGGTGCGGCACCCGTCGGGATGCTTGGCGCGCAGATTACTGCTGGAACGGGCGCAAACGACCTGATTTTTGATTTTGGCGCCCCCGTAGATGCGGTGAGCATGCGCATCCTGGATGGCGAAGTCGGTTTTCGTATGGANGCTGTAAGCGACGGTTCTTTGGTGGTGGATGCATACCTTTTTGAAGCACATGGTCCGGATACACCCGGCGGTGTGTTCCAAGGGTTCACTTTTGCAGAGCCGGTAGATCAGTTTCGAATCGCTGCAGAAAGTCCCAATGGCTGGGGGGTTGATGACATTAGCGTCGTGTTCTCTGCAGGTTCTGATCGGGATGGAGATGGGCTGAGTGCGGAAGATGGAGATTGTGATGATTTTGATGCATCCGTAGGCCCTGGTGCAGAGGAGTTGTACGGTGATGGCGTAGACAATGACTGCGATGGGGTTGTCGATGCCGGTGCTGCCGGGCTGTATTTAAGTGAAGGCGCCTTTGTTGCAGACGTAAGTATCATTGGCGCCCGTGTGGATTTTGAGGACCTTGAACTCGGTGCCGCAGTTGTCGATCAATATGATCACTTGGGCGTTTCATTTGCAGGCGACCTCATTGTTGATTCTGCAGTGGATGCAAGTGCAGCCATCGATACGCAAGCTGGGCGCACTGCCAGCAGTGAGCTGATTCTGAATTTTGATGAGCATCAGCCAGCATTGGCTTTGTGGTTGCTGGACGCTGACGGACAGGTTTCAGTCACTGCTTCTCGTGACGACATTGTGTTGTATGACGTAGATCTTGCGCCTGGAACTGCGGGCTTTGTGGGCTTTAGTTTCCCTGTGCCGGCAGATACAGTTCGGCTGGTTCACGATGAGTCGGGAGACGTCTGGGGTTTGGATGATGTCACGTTCTCAGCCTTGGGTTTGGACGATGCGGATGAAGACGGCTTTACAGAGGCTGAGGGTGACTGCGACGACTCCGAACCTGCTGCGTATCCGGGTGGTGAAGAGGTGTGGTACGACGGCATCGACGGCGATTGTGATGGCGGCGATGATTACGATGCCGATGGTGATGGCTATTCCACGACATCGGGTGCTGACTTTGATTGCGATGACTTGGATGACACGACCTATCCAGGTGGCGAAGACGATTGGTACGACGGGGTGGATTCTGATTGTGCCGGGGACGATGATTTTGATTCCGATGGTGACGGCCATCGTTCCGCATTGTTTGGTGGCGATGATTGTGACGATGAGGAGAGCGCGGTTCACCCCGATGCCGAAGAAGTGTTTTACGACGATGTAGACGATGACTGTGACCCAACCACGGACCATGATGCCGATGGTGACGGGTGGGCTTCGGGTGGCTTTCCAGGTGCCATCGGCGTGTACGGTGTTGGGGATTGTGACGACGAGAGCGACTCGACGCATCCGGAGGCAGAAGAGACTTGGTATGACGGGATCGATTCGGACTGTGGGGGAGATGATGATTACGATGCCGATGGCGACGGTCACATCCCGGTGGCCTATGGTGGAGACGACTGTGATGACGCCGATGGCGACGCTAGCCCAGAATCCATTGAAGATGCTTGCTACGACGGCGTAGATTCAGACTGTGATGGTCACAGTGACTTCGATTGCGATCGGGATGGCCACGATGATGTTGCCTACGGTGGAGATGATTGCGATGACAGCGACGGCACCCATTACCCGGGTGATGGGGTCACCCCTGAAGGGCCAGACCTAGACTGTGATGGATACGTCTCCGTTTCTGCGGGTGGTGATGACTGTGATGATGACCATCCCGGTGTGTATCCGGGGGCGGATGACTCTTGGTACGATGGTATCGACTCAGATTGTGGCGGAGAGGATGACTATGACCGGGATGGTGATGGTCACCGAGCGGGTGCATGGGCCGACGACTCATCTCTTGCAGACTGCGATGACGGCGATGCGTCCGTGCATCCATCGGTGTCCGCAGACGATTGCGGTGGGGGAGATGAAGACTGTGATGGTGACATCGATGAGGATTGTCGCCCGAGTCATGACACTGGAAGTGGCTCTGCATCGGATGGAGATGCAGATTTTGACATTGATGCAGATGCGGATTCAGACGCGGATTCTGATGGAGATGCGGATGTTGGAGGGGACGAAGATTTTGATGGTGGGACTGACACAGGAACAAGCGGCGACGATGGGTCGGATTCGGGTGACATGTCTGGAATTGAGGCGGATACTGGTGGTGCGGAAGACGCAGGGTCGGACGATACCGGAGAGACGGGCGATACCCCGGAAGACCCGAATGCAGATTGGGAGGCACCCCCTCCTGGGTCCGTGACAACCCCGGGATCCAGTGAAAAACGTGAGGGATGCGGTTGCAACCTGGCGCCACGCCCGCCATCATGGCTGTGGATGGGTCCGCTTTTGTCGCTCCTGGGGTGGCGCAGGCGAAGTCCCGAGGGGAATGCATGAGAAAAGTGAATTTATTCTGCGCGGCGACTGTAGTATTTCTGGGCTTTGGATGTGGTCAGGATTACAAAATTACAGAGGAACCACGTGACTTCGTTTTGAATCCCGAACTGGTAGATTTGGGCGATGTGGCTGTGGGTGAACCGGTGCTTTTTGAGGTGGATGCCACATCCATCGGCGGTGGAGACATCAGTATTCTCGCAATTGAGATCATCAATGTTGAAGGAGAGTACGTCGAGTTGGCCGAAGAGGAGCATGCGACCCGCATCGAATCGGAGTCGACAACGCATCTCCCGTTTGCCTACACTCCAGCAGCTGAGGGCTACCACTGGGCCCAGATTATTGTGAAAACGGACATCGAGGATGACAACGAACGGATGATTGAGGTTCGGGGTCATGCTGCGACACCCGTTGTTAAAGTTTGGCCTTCCGTCTTGGATTTTGGTCCCGTTCTTCCAGGAGAGAAGAAGGACGATTCTGTTCATGTTGTGAATGAAGGAACTGTTGCGATTTCTGTGGATGACTTGGTTCTGGACAATGTGGTGTTCCAGGGCAACACAGACATGCCGGTTCGGATTGCTCCAGGTGAGACTCAGCAACTGGATTTACGATTTGTTCCCGAGACCTTCGCGGAAGAAACAGGCAGTTTGGAAATGGCCTTGAGTACAGGCGGTACGCTTGCCGGTGTCAGCCTTAGAGGAAATGCCTGCTCCACCGGTTCTGCGGATCTGTATGACCAAGATTCAGACGGCTACAGTGTGTGTGGTTCTGACTGCGACGACTCTGAAGGGTCGGTCCATCCAGGTGCCCCAGAGGTATGCAACTCGGTCGACGACGATTGTGATGGCATTATCGATGAAGGAACCGGCTGCTATGACGATGATGGTGATGGTCAGACGGAAGATGATGGTGATTGCAATGACGGTGATGCCGGCGTGTATATGGGTGCCTTTGAGGACCCCACCAATGGGATCGACGACGATTGCGATGGCATTGTGGATTCAGGTGCATCTGACATGGACGGAGATGGCTACGGTGACGTAGGCGGAGACTGTGATGAATATGATCCCACCACCTATCCGGGGGCCACAGAATTGCCTGATGGCGTGGACAACGACTGTGATGGCGTGATCGACGAAGGCACCCGCGTCTACGATGACGATGGCGATGGTGTGACCGAGATGGAAGGAGACTGCGATGACACGGATGAACGCATCTCTCCATCCGCCATTGAGGTTCCTGATTGGCTCGACAATGACTGTGATGGTGAAGTCGACGAAGGCACTGCGTATGCCGATGATGACGGGGATGGCTTCTCTGAGTTGGGTGGTGATTGCGATGATGCAGACCCCACCGTGAACCCGGGTCATCCTGAGATTTCTGGAGATGGCATCGACAACAACTGCGATGGAATCGCTCTGTGAAGTGGAGCCTCCCAGCTCTCTGTGCGAGCATCGGTCTGTTGACCGCACCTACGGCCCATGCGGACAGTATTTTGTACTGCGTGGACTATGTGGTCGGGACAGATCATATGCGGACGGCCGTTGATTCTTTTTCAGGAACCCACAGCATTACGACCACGACTTCGCTTTCAGACTGTGAATCGCGCGTGAGTTCAGGCGGCTTTGATCTGGTCATTTTGGCGGTTCAAAACTGGTCTCATTCCAGCCCTGCAGTGAACAGTTTCGTTGCCAGTGGTGGATTGGCGATCATGCAAGATTGGACCCGAGATGGAAGTCGGGCCAGCACATTTGGGATCAGCTACTCCAGCACGAACTTCTCCTACTTTGATGTCGATGACTCCCGTCTTGCTGCAGGATTGTCCTCCACGCGTGTGAATGTGGGTTCTTCGGGTTGGGGTACGTACAGCATGTCGTTCTCCATGACTTCTGGAGACTCGTTGGCAACGTCAGCCTACGGCAATGCCGCAATCGGACTCGGCAATGAAGGCCGAACAATTGTGAATGGTTTTCTGACCGATACCATCTCCGACTCCTCTCAAGCGGTTTTGTTGTATCAAAACGAAATCAACATGTTGCTTGGTGGGTGTGACTCGGATGAGGACGGATATGAATCCTACTCTTGTGCAGGGCTTGATTGTGACGATGAAAACCCTGACATCAATCCTGGCGTTGCAGAGATTCCGTATGACGGCATCGACAATGATTGCGATGGCTCAGATCTGACCGATGTGGACGGAGACGGGTATGACTGGGATGGGGTTGGCGGAGATGACTGCTTAGACACCGACGCCAGTGTTCATCCGGACGCTACAGAGATTCCATATGATGGCATCGACAACGACTGCGATGGCTACGACGATTCCGATGCCGATGGTGACGGGTATGACTGGGTAGGCGCGGGTGGTGATGACTGTGTGGACACCGACGCCAGCATCTATCCAGGGTCGGGGCCTGAAGAAATCGACGGCATTGACGAAGACTGTGATGGCGAAGTCGATGACGGCACGGTGGTGTACGACGACGACGGCGATGGCTATACCGAAATGGGCGGTGACTGCGATGACAGTCGAGCAGATGTACACCCAGGTGCCATCGAAACGTGGGATGGTGAAGACGATGACTGTGATGGTCTTGTTGATGAAGGTACCCGCGGTGGTGACGACGATGGTGATGGCTACGCCGAAATGGATGGTGACTGTGCGGATGGCGACATCGATGTACACCCGGATGCGGTAGAGATCCTTGGTGATGGCATCGACAATGATTGTGACGGGGTGGTCGATGATGGCGCCCATGATGCGGACCGTGATGGCTACACAGCGTCATCGGGTGACTGCAACGACTTTGATCCGACAGTCCACCCAGGGGCAACAGAAACATTCGATGGTGTCGATAACGACTGCGATGAATTGATCGATGAAGGCACTTCTGGCTTCGACGATGATGAAGATGGCTTCAGTGAAGATGAAGGTGATTGCAACGATGACGCTGCAGACATTCACCCTGAAGCGGAAGAAGTATTGGACGGAGTCGATAACGATTGCGATGAAATGGTCGATGAAGGAACGGACCGTTTCGATGACGATGGAGATGGGTTTTCGGAAGAAGCCGGTGACTGTGATGATTCCGACGAAACGATTCATCCAGGCGCAGAAGAGGACACCGAGAACGGAGTGGATGATGACTGCGACGATGTGATCGACGAAGATCCTGGAGACATCGATGGCGATGGGTACAGGGCGGATGAAGGTGATTGCAACGACGATGAAGGTTGGGTCAACCCAGGCATGGGTGAGATGTGTGATGGCATCGACAACAACTGTGATGGTGTGGTCGATGAAGGCTGTGAAGTGGTNGAACACGAGGCGGAAACTGTACCCAAAACCGAGGGCGGTTGTATGGCGGTTTCAAGTCGAGTGATGACCGGTTGGTGGCTGTGTGTGCTTGGATTGGCGATGAGACGCCGACGGGGGGAATCGAAATGATGTTGGCATCTGTTCTTGGTTTGTTGTTGAGCAGTACCCCGTCACATGCAGGTATCCGTGTGTCGTCGGATTATTGGACGATTCAGTACAATAGTGGTGGAACTTGGAATGAAGGTGGCACTGGCATCATGTTGTGTGATGGGAGTGGCTATTGTACAGACGCAAGCTACCCGGGTTCACCCTGGCAAGTGTTGACCATCGAGTACAACCGAGGTGGTTCTAGCTACTACTACACAGGCAACTTTTCCTCGAGTTCATGGTCATGGGCCACGCTTTCTTCTACCGATTTATCGTCGGGTTCGGACAAAGGCGTAGAGCATGTCTACGATATGGGTGCGCTTCGGATCACGAAGACAGAGATGTGGCAAGATGAAGACAAAGCGATTCAGGTTTGGTTTTCGGTCCGAAATACTTCAAGTGATCCCGTCAGCGATCTACGGGTGATGCATGCAGTCGACCCCGATCAAGACATTGCATCGGGTCACCATAGCGGTGGAAGTAGCTTTTCTACGTACAACGATGTTCGCGCCGATGGTGAGTTCGCCTTTTCCGCTGGCATCTATTCCGATTGGACCATTGGGTATGGCGTTTGCGATGCAACCCGTCAGGACTTGGGACATACAGGTTGGGATACCGATGCGGATGCGTCCTTAAGGGATGACGGTGGTCGGTCTGGAGATGACACCATTCATTGGCGTCATCGGGAGTCGACCATTGCAGGTGGAGAAACAGTAGAGTTCGGATTTGCCGTGACGATGGGTTTCACGCGAGGCCAAGCAGAAGAGAACTATGAAGATGCTCTGACCATAGTTTGTAATGCATGTGATCGGGATGGAGATGGCTACGAGTCTCTTGATTGTGATGGAGATGACTGCGATGATCGTGATCCCGGGGCCTACCCTGGAGCCAGCGAAATTCCATACGATGGCATTGACCAAGACTGTGATGGATCTGACCTGACCGATGTAGATGGTGATGGTTTTGACTGGGATGGTGTTGAGGGCGGTACCGACTGTGATGATGATGATCCACTGGTAAATCCAGACATGGTCGACATCGCCTACGATGGTATTGATCAAGATTGTGATGGATCTGATTTGACGGATGTGGACGGCGATGGCCACAGTTGGGATGGTGTCGAAGGTGGCACTGATTGCGATGATGATGATTCGACAATTCACCCAGACGTGATCGAGGTGCCGTACGATGGCATCGACGATGATTGTGATGGTGAAGATCTCACCGATGTCGATGGGGATGGATACGACTGGGAAGGGGTCGGTGGAACCGATTGCCACGACACCGACGAAGACACGTATCCAGGCTCTCCTGAATCACCGGATGGTGAGGATGACGATTGTGATGGCGTGGTCGATGAACACACGGACTTCTATGATGATGATGGTGACGGCTATTCCGAAGAAGGTGGGGACTGTGATGACGCGGATGCAGGTTCTCACCCGGGTGCGACTGAAATCCTAGACCTCACAGACAACGATTGTGATGGGTTGGTGGATGAAGGCACCTCTGCCTACGATGATGATGGAGATGGGTACACCGAACTGGAAGGCGACTGCCATGATGGTGACGCTGCCGTACATCCAGGGGCCGAGGAAATCGAAGGGAACGGTGTCGATGACGATTGCGATGGCAGTGTAGATGCAGGCACCTACGACCNAGATGGCGATGGATATACAGCGGAAGCGGGTGATTGCGATGATTCGGACTCATCCACTTACCCTGGAGCGCCAGAGTTGGCGGATGGTGCCGACAATGACTGCGATGGCGAAGTCGATGAAGGTACGGACGCCGTCGACAATGATGGCGATGGTTTCAGCGTGTTGTCCGGAGATTGCGATGACACCGACCCAGGCGTCAGTCCTGCGGCGGGTGAGCGAGTGGATGGAATCGATAACGATTGTGACGGCGAAATCGATGAAGGCAGTGGTGTTTACGATGACGACGGCGATGGTTTTACCGAGGTCGGAGGCGACTGTGATGATGACGATGACTCCATACATCCAGGCGCAGAAGAGGATGACTCCAATGGTACCGACGATGACTGTGATGGCGAAATCGATGAGTCTTCCGGTGATATAGACGGCGACGGTTACACCGTGGAGGAAGGCGACTGTGATGACCTGGAAGGGTGGTCAAATCCGGGCATGACAGAAATGTGCGATGAGATTGACAATGACTGTGATGGTCTCATCGACGAAGAGTGTGTCGAGACGGATGTTGTTGGCGGTTCGGATGCCGACACATCCGAAAAAGGCGGATGTAGTGTCGTTTCCGGGCGAGAATGGAGCTTGGCGTGGCTGCTCGGTTTGGTGTTGATTGCCCGGCGCCGACAGGCTTAAGCGGCGGTTTCTTTCGAGTCTGGTTTGTCGAGTGCAACCAGCAGGGGACCCAGAAGCAATAGGTCCGTGAGTAGAGCGACGACGACACACCATGCGGTCAACATACCGAGGTACAAAAAGCCGGTGAACTCGCTGGCTGCCATGGCCATCATTCCGGCTGTCAGTACAATAGATGTGTCGAGCATCGAGCGCCCGGCTGTGGAGTATGCATGGAGGGCCGCAGCATTGGCTCCCTGTTCGGGGTGAGCGCGGCGCCATCGTTCATAGGCAGTCAAGAAATGAATGGTGTCGTCCACGGCGATACCCAGGCCGATGGAAAAGACCATTGCCGTGGTTGGTTTGAGCGGGATTCCCAGTGCACCCAGCGCAGCCAACACCGCCAATAGTGGAAGTACGTTGGGAATCAGGGCCACGGCGACCCGTCGAATTGATCGGGTTGTCACCATCCAGGCTCCCCCAATAAGCAACAGTGCAATCCCGAAAGAACCCACAAACTGTTCGGTCAGTGTTCGATTGATCCATTGGATGACGTAGGCCACGCCGGTGACTTTTACTTTGCCGCCTATGGGTTCAATCAGTTCTTTGGTTTTTTCTTGAAGCTGATCCACAAGAGAAACCGTTGCATCTCCTCCTTCGTCTCGAACACGAAGGAGGATCCGTGTCCGCGCTCCGTCTTCGGCCAGAAAGGTGGTCACGGGATCATCGGCTCCCATACTCAACATGAACAGTGCTTGTGAGGCAGCGGCATGGGTCGGAGGCAGGGTGTTCGGTTCGCCCGATAAAACGGAGTAGCTTTCTCTTGCCAAGTCAGAGACGCTGGCCGCGTGGCCAACCACCGGCTGCGCTCTGAGCCAACGGGTCAATTCGTCGATTGCGACAAGTGCTTCTGGCTCTCTGGCATCACCATCAAACCGAATGTCTACAGCCATGGGTAAAACGGCACCCATGTGGTCTTCCATGAATTTCTGCGCTTCGGCCGCTTCTGTTGTACCCAGGTCAGCAAGGAGTCGATATCCCAATTTGGTTTGGGCGCTCAACCAAACACCCGCCATTGAAATGAACACAAATAGGGTGATGAGTTTCTTTCGCCGAGAGATTGCCCAAGCGCCGAGTTGAGCCATTCTTTTTGCGCCTTCAGTGGCGTGGCGTCGCGCCTTTGTGTTGGGCGGGCGAATGTGTGCAAGCACGGGTGGTACCAAAAGGAAGGTGATCAAATAAGTGATGACCACTCCGAACCCAGCGCCCATACCAAAGAGTTGAACGGTTGGGAGGTCCGTCCAAGTCAGTGCGATAAAACCAATGGTGGTTGTGGATGTCGTCAACAAACACGCGAATCCAATTTCTCGTGCTGCCTTGCGGGCGGCCTCTTTTATTTGGGCCCGGGTGGGGTCTGGCCCACAGGCGTCGATATGGTCTGAAAAACGATGGACCAGGTGAATTAGGTCAGATGTTCCAACCACGATGACCACGGAAAAGAAAGCGGGCGAGAACGTATTTATCAGCCCGCCTGCGGCCACGTATGCAGCAGCGGATGCAAGCATTCCAATAGAGATGGAACACAGCCCGAGCAACACTTGTCTCCAGTCTCGAAAGCTCCCAACAAAGAAGAATGCGGCGATGAGAATGGAAAGCGGAATGACCACGAAGAGGTCTTGTAGGATTAGGCGTACGTAGGCTGTTCGGATGACAGGCATTCCAGCAAGATGCCAAGTACCTCCATCTTTTTCGATGATGGATTCAACACTCGAAAGGAGTGCGTCGCGGCCTTCGTGATGATTGCTGTCGTTTGCGATTTCGACAATGATGCCACCCGCTGTGTCATCCAGAGACAAGACGGATCCTCGAGTGAGGGAGTCGGTATCGCTGGGTTTCAGCTTTCTCATTTCCAAGACGCCATCAATATCGTCGATTCGTTCAACGCTGAACGGCGAACTCGTTTTCTCAACCCCAGGCAGTACCTGAATTTGTTGTTCGACATTTTGGATGGACGGATCGAAGGCATCGCCCAGCCGTACAGCAAAGAATTTGGTGTCATCTCTGCCGTAGGTACTCTGATGCTCCTTGTAGGTGTGCGCCAATGGACTGTCTTGTGGGTACAGTTGCTCCAAAGAGAAGTCGATGACACCTTGAGGCAGGATGAACCCAATCGCCAGTCCGACAAGCACAAGAATGCAGGCTGCGACCCGGGGGTAGTCCACCGGCCAAGTAAATCCTCGAAATAGGCGGGATTTAGTGGACGTTGTCATCGTCGCTGACGCTGCCCCAGCCTTGGCCACCTTCGATGACATCGAACCTGGACAGTTTCTGCTTCAGTTGGCGCTGCTTCCAGCGGAGAATCTGATGCTTAATGGTTTTTTGAATCCCACCACGGAGCCATATGAATCCAGAAATCCAGCCGGCAGCCCACATGGCGGAGCCAAGATTTCGGTCGGAAAGCAGGTACAGCAAGCACAGAAGGCCTGAACCCCATGCGACCCAAGCGGCGCGAATTGGGAGTATGAAGAACAACAAGATTTGTGCGTTGGGTCGGCTCAATCCAAAGATCACCAACAACCCCGCCAAGAATGGTTCAATTCCGAACCAAACCCCATTGCTGATATGAACCATGCCTGTCAGAAGGAAGCACATTCCAATGACGATGGAACCCAAGTAGGTGGATACAGCAAAACGAAACAGTTTCTGACGACCAAAAAGTTGTTCTACGGGCGGCAAAATAAAGAACAAGAACAGCCAGTCGAAAAAGGCCCTCAGGGGCGTGCCGTTCAGGAAAAACGCTGTGAAGGGTTGCCATGGTTGGAAGCCCGCACCGAACGGATTCCAGGCAAGTAGGCCCATCACCAAAGGGGTCCCAACGAGCAGTTGACCGATGTACAGTGCCACCAAAGTGGTCAGCAGAGTCTTGGTCAGCGGTGTGAAGCTCAACCCACCACCACCACTCATTCGCATGCCTTGTCGCATATCACCTCCGGCCAATGACCTAACACATGATAGTAGGGTGTATGTTCCTTGCCCTATATGTGCTGATATCCACTGTGCTTGCTCATCCTTTTGGAAGCAATCTGTATGGGCATAAGACCGAGGTCTGGCTGGATAATGACACCGTAGTTGTTGAATATTTGGCTGAAATTCCAACTCCGGCTCTGTTGCGCGAGTTGCGAAAATATTTGGCTGTGGTTGAAAGTCCCAGCGCATCCGATCAAGATCTTCATACAGAGCAAGTGTTGTCCGAACTACAAAGCGGCCTGCGGTTGTTGGCAGATGGCGATTTTGTAGAGTGGACACGCTTGGAGTCGGCAAAGCCCAGCGGGAAGGGCAATAGCCGTTTCATCGCTTACAACTTGCGTGTCCAGGCTCAATTGCCTGAAGGGACCACAACCTTAAACTTGATCAATGGAAACCGTCCTGACGAGCCGGCCATGTATGCAACGGATGTATACGTTTCACCGACAGTCATTTTGGATGGTAGCAGCCTGATTGACCTGGACCATCATGGTGAATTGCAGGAGAATCGATCAGGCCAATGGCGTACCGAAGAAGATCAGCGAGAACTTCGGTTGTCTTTCCGCGCCCGCTCAGAAATTGGGGCTGCCATGCACTCGGGTTTCCGACGGGTCGTGCAGGGTGATGCTGAACCGTATGAAGATGCAGAAAGTGCGTTGTCTGCATCTTCTGACCGCATCCTTCCTACATTGGTGACGGGGGAGTTGACCCCGAAGACCGTGGTGATTGCCATCTTTTTGGCCTTTGTGTTGGGTGCGGCGCACGCGTTCGCTCCCGGACATGGCAAGGCGCTGGTTGCGGCCTATTTACTGGGGGAGCGGAAGTCGATTCGGCATGCTGTCATTCTCGGTGTTGTGGTTACGGTCACCCATACAATCACTGTTTTTGCTTTGGGAGGCGTTGCGTTGGCCCTCTCTGAGGTTGTCCCCGCTGAAACGCTATTGCCATGGCTTGAGGTGGCGAGTGGGTTGCTGGTGTTGGGCTTGGGCGCACAGTTGGTGAGATCGCGGTTTGCGAAGCGTAATGAACACCACGCCCACCACGACCACGACCACGGCCATGACCACGCCCACCACGGCCACGATGACGGCCATGACCATGCCCACCACGCCCACCACGACCACGGCCATGACCACGCCC
>PALY01000034.1 GCA_002707085.1 Deltaproteobacteria bacterium | reverse complement strand
ATCCCATCCACCAAACGACACGCCGCTCCCGTCATCCTCTCGACATCCAATCGGCCTTCACGACGAGTCGACAATCCATACATTGCGGAAATAACTTGGATATCGTCATCCGAAATACCGAGTCCCTGCAGTCGAACCAGCTGTGCCTGTACGACTTCTGCATCATCTTCCCGGTTGAGTCCTGTGACATGGGCGACAACATCCCGCATGACATCGAAAGGCCTGTACCCTCGATACGGACGAGCCCGAGCCAAAATAAAAGGAACCTCTCTTGAACGCGCCAACCGCTGCACTTCGCGCAGGAATCTACTCTTCCCCGTGCCGGCTTCGCCCACAACGGACACAACGCCACCGTATCCTTGCGCCAGGCGTGCGATGGCACCACTCAACTGATCCATTTCGTCACCGCGTGGAATCCAGCGGCCGGTCACGGGGTCGAGGCGATCCCTGGCACCTTGCAAAGCAAAGCTCTTGTGTTCCGTACGGCTCCCTTTCCTACGAAATACCGGTCCACGAGTGAAACGAAACTGCTGCCCCGCCATTGCAGCCACTTTGTCACTGACCAAAACCTCTCCAAGGTCCGCTTCGCTACAAAGCCTATGGGCCAACTTGATCGTATCTCCGCGAGACAAATACTTGGTATTTCGTCCAGTCTTGCTTCCGACAGTGATTTCTCCGCGATGAATCCCTATCGATATGCTTACACGCACGGAACGAGACGGCCCCTGCCGGGTCATCATTTGGATGGCATCCGCACAGGCAACGGCACGCTCTAAATCATGCTCTCCGGCCTTGGGCACACCAAATAGAACCATAAATCGATCGTCTTGATAATGGTCTAGAAAGCCACCATGCCTATCCACAATCCGTCGAAGCTTCCGCAACAATTGATAGTGTCTGCGCACAACTTCTGATGCATCCCGTACCGCGGAAAGGTCAGTGAAACCCGTGACTTCAGCCATCAGCACCACGACGGATTTGCGCTCTCCGGCGTTCCCTCTCATCAGGGGTGGCAATTTCACTCGATCCATCGACGGCGTGAGCGTCTGTTGCTCTAAATTAGATAAATCCGTGATGCCTGTAGCGCCGCCTTCCAAGCGCTTGAGGTCCGAAACAAGCCCATCCAAGTCGGCAACACCAGGGTCTCCTTGGGCTTCTTCGGGAAAACGTGCCGCCATGAATGCGGCCAGTTCATGTGCATCGGCTCTCAGTCCGCTGCGAAACAAGAAGGCCCAAAGTTCTTCTTCTGCCACACCCGCGTGCGCTGGGCGATCGTCCGGGTTGAGCGCGAGCATCGATTGAACGATGGCCCAAAGTTCATCTGGAATCTCGGGATTCTCTATCCGCGGGTCGCTGATTTCAGCCTCACGAACCTTCCGCAATTTTTCAGCTGGGTTCGGATCTTGGAACAATCGATGACCGACCAACAGTTCGTACAACACCACACCTGCACTAAACAAATCTGACCGATGGTCCATCGGCCTTCCTGATGCCTGTTCCGGCGACATGTAGGCGTACTTTCCACCACCCGGTGCCGCTTGATCAGTTTCGGACTCTCCCACCAAACGTGCAATACCGAAGTCGAACAGCTTCACTTCACCCAAAAAGCTCACCATGACATTGTGCGGTGAAACATCTCGATGAATCAGATTGAGCGTACGACCATTCGCATCGGTGCGTGTATGCGCATGATTCAAGCCACGCAGAATACTCGCCACAACGAACACAGCCAGCGGAATGGGCAGGCGTTCAGAATCCGCCCTTAAGGTTCTGTTTATTCGCGTGAGATCACGACCATGAATGTACTCCATCGCGATGTAGTGGTCCGTCGCCACACGCCCAAGTTCATAGATTTGAACGATATTTGGATGACTCAATCCCGCACTTATCTTGGCCTCTTTAATGAACAAAGACACGAACTGAGGCGATTGTGCGAGGTCCGGCAATATCCGTTTGATCACCAGGTGCTTTTCAAAACCCTCGACACCAAAACTCCGTGCCAGAAAGATCTCTGCCATGCCCCCCTTCGCCAAATGGCGAACGAGCTCATACTTCCCGAATCGCTTTGGGAGTTCCAATCCTTCACCACGCCCTAGTAGAGAAAACAACCGCCTCAGCGACAATGATACTCCAAAAACGGTACACAGCGGTGGATTTGGTACCCGACTTCATCGAGTGAACGTCGATAAGGTTGGTCCTATCTATGTTTCGTGTTCTACCGACAGCTAGTCATCACGCGGATCCATTGGGTTCAACTCCCCAAACTTCTCGATCAATTGGCGACTTTCGTCATCAAGGGTTTTGGGAACCACAATCTCTACCCGGACCATTAAATCCCCGCCGTCTGCCGCTCTGCCCTTCAACCGTAAAACCTTGCCCGACGATGTACTGGGTGGAATGGTGATGTTTACCGCGCCTTTGGGAGTAGGCACACGCACCCGACCACCCAATAGCGCTTCAACCAAAGAGATACGCACAGTATCTGCAGCGCCTTGAACATCTTGGCTGGGTGTTTTCGATGCCTGGGATTCACCGGTTTGGACATGAGAATCTCGCCTTGGGTGATGCGTACCCGTCTCAGGAAGGACCTCTATACGACAAACCAAATCTCCGTACCGGTTCGTTTGCGTACTGAAATTTCCCATTCGCTCTGCGCGCAACATGTCCCCAGTACAGGTACGTGGGGTGACGCGAAGATCATAAATTTCATTGTAGTTGTATACATTGACGCCATCGGAACTTCGGCGCATACGGGGATATCGAACCGTTACAGTTCCACCAAGTCTGGCTGTTCGACCTGGCACTTGCACATCTACTGGGATGTCTGCACTCGCCGATTTCGACTCATCGTGCCCATTTTGTGGCTTTCGGGAGCGAGCTCCAAACCCAAAATCAGAGGTAGAGCCACCGGGTTGCGTAAAAATGTCATCTAAATTGATGTCCGTTTTTTGCTGTGATGTGCGTCGTGCGGCGCGCACTTTGCTGTGTTCTGAAAAGCCTTGCCAGCCTCCCGGAGGTCGCCACTCTCGGCGAATATGAGACTTGGTTGTGGCCCTTTGATTTCGCATATCGTAGCGAGACCGCCGCTCCGGATCGACCAACGTCTCGTATGCTTCCCGAATTTCAGCGAACTTGGTGGCCGCTTCAGGATCGTCACCCGCAACGTCGGGATGACATGTCCGGGCCAATTTTCGGAATGCTTTCTTGATGTCGTCTGACGAAGCGTCAATTCCAACATCAAGGATTCGATAATACTCGCCAGTAGTCGCCATGGATGAAACCCTGTCTGTACGGGTTGGTGAAGAGTGAGAGGAATGATACCTCTACATAAGAGAACGAACTCGTCCGATTAGATACTTATGGAGAATCAACACCAAAACCATTTCTGTAAACCCCCTACACCCGTTACTTTATACCTACAGCAGTTTCATCCCATGTAACTCTTGACGGGTCCATACCTCTCTCGCTACTCTATTCTCGGCTCTAACCACTGAAAGATATGCCCAAGTACTCGAACCCATCCGGCCTCGCCTGCTCGTTCTGCCACAAACCCCAACGGGAAGTGGACAAGATTATCGCAGGTCCCAATGTGTACATCTGTTCCGAATGCATCAAGCTTTGCTTAGACATCATTCGCGAAAACGCACAAGCAAAGCCCATTGCATGGGGACACCAGAAGGTACCACCCCCTTCCAAAATCAAGGCGTTTCTCGATCAATACGTGGTCGGCCAGGACCTGGCTAAACGAAAACTTTCAGTAGCGGTGTACAACCACTACAAGCGTTTAGAGGCGAACCAAAAGGCTGAAGGGCAGACTGAAGAGAACGAAGTTGAAGTTCAAAAATCAAATGTTTTGCTCATTGGCCCCACCGGAACTGGAAAAACACTGATTGCTCAAACACTGGCGCGTTTCCTCGATGTTCCATTTGTAATTGCGGATGCCACCACCCTCACAGAGGCTGGGTACGTTGGAGAGGACGTTGAGAACATCGTTCTCAACCTGTATCAAACATCCGGAAACAACATTGATCGCACCATCAAAGGCATTGTGTACATCGATGAAATCGACAAACTCGCCAAAAAGAACTTCACCAGCTCCGTAAGTCGTGATGTCTCCGGCGAAGGTGTTCAACAAGCACTGTTGAAAATCATCGAAGGAACCAAAGCAAACATCCAGGTGCGCGGTTCAAAGCGACTGCCGAATCAAGAGTACGTTCAGATTGATACAAAGGATATTTTGTTCATCTGCGGTGGTTCTTTTGAAGGGCTGCAAACAATTATCGAAGACCGAATGGGATCCCGTGCTGTGGGCTTCATGGCCGAAACCAAAAAGGCCGAAGTTGAGGACGAACGAAAGGTCCTCCAACGGGTGACGCCTGGTGACCTCGATAAGTTTGGACTCATTCCAGAGTTTATTGGACGACTCCCCGTCACTGCAATCATGGATGATCTAAACGTAGAGAACCTCGTACAGGTTCTTAAAGAACCCAAGAATTCGTTGGTCAAACAGTACGAAAAGCTATTCAAGTTTGAAAAGGTGAAACTCACGTTTACCGAGGATGCACTGGTCGCTGTTGCAGAAAAGGCAGCCACCCGAAAGGCTGGAGCGCGTGGACTGAGAACGATTCTCGAAAAAGTCATGCTCGACATCATGTTCGACATTCCAAGTCAGGACAACATCCGTGAAGTCGTGATCACCGAGGATGTCATCAACAACGGGCACGAACCCATTACCGAACCTGTTCGGGACTATGGGGTACCAGGCTGAAATCGGGCTTTCTAGTTTCATCTCCGCAAATGCGGGATGAGTGGTTTGAGCGTTCATTGGTACTCCTTTGTCAGCATGATGAAGATGGAGCCATCGGCCTGGTCATCAACCGAGAAGGTGACATACCGATTCAGGAAGTCATGGAACGCCTCTCTTCCGAACATGGTGACATGGGGCACATCCCCGATGGGATCCGCAAAACATGGTGGGGCGGACCGGTTGGAGATGGCGCTGGTTTCGTTATTTTCCCGGGTGAAGTTCGCGACGGAGAAGGTTGGAATATCGGAGGCGTTGCAGTTTCCCCTTCTGTGGAGCGCTTGGCACAGTTGGTCCGGGGCGGAAAAGGATTCAACCTTTGCCTTGGATATGCAGGCTGGGGTCCAGGGCAACTGGCCAGCGAAATCGAACTCGGCTCGTGGTTGGCGGTCGATGTAGATCCTCAGATCGTGTTCGAAACACCAATTGAAGAACGATATGAGAAAGCGCTCGCTTTGTTGGGACTCACACCACAAAGTATCTGGATGACACCAATCAACGAGTAGTACCTTGCGCGCCCTCACCTTCAATTCAACCATCGGATCCGGTGCATTCGGCACCGTATACCTTGCGGAAATGGAGACAGGTCGGGACTTCCAGAGACAGGTAGCTGTAAAGATCATCCTCAAGGACCACGCCGAGAAGGAAATGTTCCTGAGTCGGATGCGCGACGAAGCGAGGCTGCTCGGTCTGCTCCAAGATGATCACGTACTTAAAGTCATCGATCTTCTAAACTTGAGTGGTCGTGATGCAATCGTCATGGAGTACATAGAAGGTATTGACCTTGCCTTTGCCATTGCGCAAAAACAACGTCCGCCATTGCGTGCGATATTGGAGATTTGTGCCATCGTCGCAGGGACCCTGGGCAGAGCGCACCAAGCCAAGCATCCCATCAGTGGCCAGCACCTGGGTGTTGTGCATCGAGACGTAAAGCCAGCAAATGTAATGATCACCAGCACCGGTGGGCTGAAGCTTTTGGACTTTGGGATAGCTCAAGCCCGGTTTGACGCACGTGAGAGTCAGACGGGGCAAATGGTCTTGGGGACTCTCAACTACATGGCCCCCGACTACATCATCACTGGTGAGGTGACCCCAGCCCTCGATGTCTATGGTGTCGGACTGACCCTCTTCGAACTCATGCAAGGAACCGTTTTCGGCCAACCCAAACTCCGAGAAGATCAACACAATGTCCGGCTCGCTGAACGTTTGGAACCCATGCGAAAGGACCACCCCAAAATCACTGCTTTGCTCGCTGATTTACTGCATTGGGATCCGGAACAGAGGCCTACGGCAGTGGAATGCGAACATGCGCTTCTGGCTCTATCCGACGAAGCGAGGGGTACCAGCTTGCGGAGATATGCCGCATCGGTCGTGCCTCAACTGCTGCGTTCTCGACCCAAAGCTGTTGACCAAGAACAATTGCTTGGACGAACCATCCCGCTTGGCGCCACTCAAATGGTGGGGGAAGAAGCGCCAAACACGCCCGCACCTCCGGATGATGCGCCACCCAAAAGCCGGCCACCCGCCTCATCTCCTGATGCTGACGTTACGACCATCGATGATCCTGTTCGTGTATCCGATAGGTTAAACGTACCAACTGGCGAAGTCGCTCCCCCATTGCCACCGCCCCGGGCGCGCATTCAACCGACGGCGGAGACACCGGATACATCATCAGTTACACTGATTGAGCAACTTCCACCTACTTCGATGCCCCGTGCCATACTGACGGGAATCATCATCGGCAGCTCAGTTGGGATTCTCGCGGTGTCCGTCCTGGCCATCGTGCTGTTCATATAGTTCCCCGCTAATCTCCCCCCTTACATCCTCCCCTTCCCCTCATCCCCTGGCAAACATGCAACGTTGGATCCTACCCGTAGTTTTTGCGGTGAGTGTCGGTATGGCCGTCTACTGGACGACTGACACGCACGACGAACCCTCTCTCCCACCAGAGCCTGTGGTCGTAGCTCCCGTGGCACCACCACCACCCAAGGTACACACAGTCCTACACACCATCGCCAAAGGTGAAACCCTGGGCACAATCCTTCAAAATGTTGGATTGAATGCAAATAAGCTTCGAGAGATAGCCCTTCCTGTGTACGACCTCGCGAAACTACATTCTGGGCGCACACTCACCTTCAAAGTTCTGGAAGGCGAATCGATTCCACACATGGTGACCTATCCACTCAATGAGGACAATACTGTCACGCTGGTTCGGGAAGGAGAACAGTGGACGGCTCACATGGAAACCATTGAGTACACCTCTGTCGAATCCATCCGAGAATTCACTGTCGAGTCTACTTTTTGGGGCGCAGCCACAGCGGCGGGACTTCGGGCCGCAGATATCGCAAGGCTGGCAACAGTCTTCGAATTCGACGTTGACTTCAATACTGAACTTCGGGCAGGGGCTCAAGTTCGGATGGTTGTAGAAGAACTGTACAACGAAGGCAGCATGGTCAAACTCGGGCGGCCACTGGCTGTAAAATTCCAAAACAAAGGCGAAGAATATGTCGCAATCCATCATGAAAGTGACAATGGCGACACAGGTTACTACGACTTCAAAGGTGCCTCCCGCAAGAAGGCCTTTCTTCGGTCTCCACTCACGTTTTCTCGTATCAGTAGTGGATTCAACCCCAAACGTTTCCACCCTGTCTTAAAAAAGAGACGACCTCACTATGGTACTGATTTTGCGGCACCGACCGGGACCCCTGTAAGGGCGAGTGGTTCTGGGACGGTCACCAAAGCAGGGAGAAACGGTGGTCACGGTAACTTCGTTAAAATCGACCACGCTGGTCCATACGCATCCAGCTATTCACACCTCCATCGCATCAAGGTGAAGCGTGGACAAAAGGTCAAACAAGGACAAGTCATCGGTACTGTTGGAACAACCGGGCTTTCCACAGGCCCGCACCTTCACTACCAATTCTGGAAAAATGGGAAATTTGTCGATCCAATGAAAATCAAACTCCCGCGCAACGAAACACTGCCTTCCAACGAAATGGTCACATTTACGGCCAATCGAGACACATGGTTTGACTTTCTTGAAGGGGTCACTCCTGAAGTTGCCATGTCGGAACAGTAGTTCAGAAGCTACACTTACTGGATGATTGCGTTTCTTCTTCTACAACAGTTGGCAGTTGCTGAGACGCCAACTGAAGTATGGGTCTACACACCCTCGCCTGTAGATAGAGAAATTCTGCGTGAATTGCCCTTGGGCTTCGCAGAGGGCCAAGACGGAGATTGGGTACGGATGCATGGAACCTCCAAAGGTTTGAATGCCTTAGAGGACTCCTTGCTGCAGTTTGAATACCGGCCTTCCCTGATGCCAGGAGACGGCTTCCTTGAACCCAATGAAATGGTCGCAGCAATAGAAGAGTTGGCTGCAACGTACCCTGCCAATTCTGAACTGTTGGACCTCGGCTGGTCTTATTCAGGACGCCCCATCGTCGGGCTTCGAATCTATGGCACAGATCGTCCTCAACGGCGGGTCCGTATCCTTGGCGCGCATCATGGTGATGAAACTTCAAGCGCACAAGTCGCACTAGAAGCCGCCCGAACCCTACTCGCCGATGATTCAGACATCATTGATACGATCTTGAATAATACCGAGGTGTGGGTAGTCCCTCATGTAAATCCAGATGGGGTCGCGCAGAGGTCTCGATACAATGACCGGAACGTAGACCTGAATCGAAACTACGGGTTTGAATGGGATCCGACGGAATTTCGTCCGGGCGAACATGCATTTTCGGAGCCCGAAAGTCGTGCAATTCGCGCGCTTGCATCGTCGGTTTCATTTGGGGCCGGACTGTCCGTACATGCGGGTGCCACCAACTTAGGCTGGGTCTGGAACTATACAACCGACCGCTCACCCGATGAAGATTTGCTCTCCGTAATGGCCGATGCATATGGTGAATCGTGTAGTACTCCCGGTTTTTGGCTCACCAATGGTGCTGATTGGTACATTACGAATGGCGACACCACGGACTGGTCATACGGGCGACACGGGACACTGGACTACACACTTGAAGTCAGCAACACCAAGAGTCCCAACAGCGACGAAATGGAAGACGTACTTGTTCAACACGGAGATGCTGTCATCTCATGGATAGATTGGCCACTGTGGGTATCGGGACAAGTCGTCGATGTAGAAACGGGCCTGGGCATTCCAGCCTCGATCCATATTGACGAATACACACCACCGATCCAATCGGGGCCTACAGGACTCTTCTCCCGACCCATCAATGGAGGCCCAATTTCGGTCGAGGTTCACGCCTATGGATACGAGGCACAACCCATCGAGATCGATTCCTCTGGTTCATCCGTCACCGTAGCGCTTCGGCCTTCCGAAATTATTGAAGGCGCCATCACACACCGGCTGACCGATTCGAGCCACCAATTTACACTCGATATCGAAGCCATAGAAGTATCGTTGTCTCGACCCGGAGAAGCCCCCTTCTTCGCGGAGCCTCTATCGAATGGCTGGTCGGTTCCAGCAGACACCCAGGCTGGTGTATGGAACCTCACGATCGACGGTCAACCAGCCCCTCATGCCTTATTTGTACCGGAAGCAGAAGGTTTTGTGGAAATCAACGCCTCTCGGGTGGATACCCGCTCGGTCGAACTATCAGGTTCTGGATTTGGGAGAGGCGTACGCGTATGGGCGTTCTGGGGAGACCGCCGAAACCGTGTTCCTGTACCTGTGATTGAGCAAACCGATACCACCATACTGCTGAATGCCGAATCCCTACCTGTCTAAGACGAAGTAATTGACCTGCTTGTGTGGACACAAGGTGAACAAGTCCCTGTTGTGGACATCCTAAACATGGAAGATTCGGCACCCGATGTTCCACCAGACACAGAAGATCCCGATGGTGATTCGGGAATATCGGACCCACCCACCGAACCCACCGAATCAGACGAAGATTTTAGTCATTCCGATGCAAAATTGAATGCCGGCGGATGCTCCGTTAGCCCAGTTTACCCATACAAGTATGTGCTGGTTACAATAGCCGCCCTTCTTGGGTTCCGGAGAAAGCGGTGCGACACACTTTAGCCCTTCTGTATTTCCTCTCCATCCTTACAGGCTGCAGCCGTGAGTCATTGTATGAAGAGGCAGACTTTCGACAAAATGTGTACGACGCTTTTGCGGATTGTTCTGATGCCACAATCAAACGTTTGGCGATGGCACACAATATCCAAACCGCATTCGGACGATGTGGCTCAAACCGGTTCTCACATTTCAGCTGGGCGCCCGATGGGCTTCATCTTTATTTCCAGCTCACCCATGGCTCCCACATTCTTAATGGGGAAGACAAAACCATCACCATGGTTCCTACTGAGAGCCCAACTGCGCGTGCAGCCTGGCTCAGTGCCACTGTACTCGCCATCCCCCTTCCCCCTGAGGAAGAAAAAACAAAGGAGCGAATCGCCTTTTACAATCGTTCAGCCTTGACCATCGACTACCGGGAAATCGATGTGACCCAGCCGCGCGACCTGATGCGATTCCACAACGGTTCGGCCGTCCTGTTTACCGCCTTAGACGCCGAAGGTGTTCGGCGCCCCTACAGCCTCAACTCCAATACGGGGGACCTTTCGCGAGCGCTTACGTGGTTGGAGCAACCCATCGAGCGACTGAGCATTTCGGAAAAGGCCGGCATTGTTGCCTGGAGTACGAGTACAGACACAGAAATCGCGAAATTAGAAACAGGCGAAAGTTTGCACCTTTTCAAAGGCGTCACTCGTGCAGTTCCTCACGATGATGGACGGTGGGTCGCACTTGAAACACTTGGCGCGGAGATCTCACATTTCGACCAAAGAAGTTGGGATGAGGTGTCACCGAAAGCACGTGAGCGCGAATTGGCTCGCCAGAAAAAGTGGGAAGAAAAACTTCCAAACTGGGTGGATACCACAGTGAAACCACCCGAAATTCAACTGTTTGACCTCAGCAATCAACAGCGGCACCGCATCACGGCATTCTGGGGAGACGAAGTTGAATGGTACCCAGCGCCCGGCAATTGGATGGCATTCTTCATGTGGGGTATCGAAGGCAAACAACTCAACCGGAACGTCGGACTCACTGCCATGGCCGAACGCATTCGGATGTTGGATGCTGGCCAAAATCCACTTGAACTTGAGACGATAACTCAAACACCTGACTTAGATTCAACCAAAGCTAACTGACCTCTGCGCTCCTCAGAGGTATGATGTCTCGGACTGAGAGGCCCCTATGTCTTCGGCAGAACAAGTAGATCGCGACGCGCTCATATTGGAATTCTATCCAATGGTTCGTCGCGTAGCGTACAGAATGGCCAGAAGACTCCCTCAATGTGTCGATGCAGACGATTTGGTCAATATCGGTATGATTGGGCTTATTGATGCCGTCGATCGTTACCAAGCAGATCGGGCGCCCTCTTTTGCGGCATATGCACGAATGCGCGTTCAAGGCGCCATCGTGGATGAAATGCGAAAAAACGATTGGGTGCCCCGATCGGTGAGAGACCGGGCGCGCATGATCAATCAAGCAAAGAGAACCCTCACCGATAAACTTGGCAGAGACCCAACAGCATCAGAAGTGGCCAAAGCTTTGGGAGTAGACAAGGAACGTCTTCTGGAGTTGATACAACACGCAAATATACGTGTGTTGGTCAGCACGGAAGAAGGCGGTGAAGACGAAGGCACAGTGGGTGAACGTCTAGCAAGTGACGATGAAAGCCCCGATGAACTCGCAGCTCGCCAACACTTGGCGGCAATTGTTCGTACTGTGATCAGTGAATTGCCCGAAAGGGAGCAGTTGATCGCAGAGATGTACTACTTCAGAGATCGCACTTTCAAAGAAATCGCTGAAGCACTAAACGTGACCGAGTCTCGCGTAAGCCAACTGCACAGTCGGATGAAAAAGCGTATTCACGAAATGTTGCAAGACCGATTGGACGACCTTTCCTAACGAAGGCAATCTCGTATTTTCGCTGCATTCTCTAATGAATACAACAGACCACCATCGACCGGCTGTCCACAGGTAGAAACTCCATTCAATTCTACACATCCAGAAACCACCGTTCCATCCGGAGGTAGAGGACCTGCTGCAGTAAAACGACAATGCGTAAGACCCCTGTATGAGTCGATGCCGATGCGAAATGCTTCCACACGGGTGTCATACCGAGCCGCAACAGATGACCGATATCGGGCCAGGCCTTGTAGCAGCGGAGATATCGAGGCCAGTTTGACCACCTCACCCTCACCGACTGACAGGCCGATGGCAGTCTCGGGTAAGAGCTTTACTTGTATGCGACCGATGTGACGATCCATGTCGAAACTGATGTGTACATTCGCCGGCGGCTTCACCAAGCCTGCCATGTCTCTGCCAAGTTGCTCTACCGCCGAAGCATCAAGAAAGAAACTTCTGTGGAGATTGCTTATGCCATCCCAAACCAACACTACCCGTTCGGACTTTCCCGTCGCAGGACGAACAACCGGCGCTGTTGAACCAACCGACGACGGCTCTACCGTCTTTGAAGCCTGTGCGGCTTCCTGCGCCTCAGGCATCGCCACCTGCACTTCAGGTTTAGAGGAGACTTCTTCCGTTCGATCCGATCCGCAGCCACCAACAGCGGCCAAGAGAATCAGGAGAGACATTCAGGAAATAAGCCCGTGCCGCTTTTTGACTTCTTTCATGGCCTTCGACATCGCGATTTCGTAGTCGACGGTGCCTTCAGCCACATTGGCAATCTTTGAACGAGCCTCATCACGAAGGGCGCGTTCATCCACATCATGTTCACAGACGATATCAATGACAGCTTTGTAGATGTCTTTGTCGTCATGGTAGACCTCTTCCACGAAGTTGGAGATCATAAAACACTCAACGAACTGCCTTGCAAGGTAGCGTTGGACGTCATCGCCTGTGGGGTGGCCCCACTCTTGCGCCATTCGACTTCTCGTACGCCCATAACGGTCATACGGCACTGAATGGCTCGCCATGTACTCTTTCACAGCATCTCGCAAATCAAAATCTCTGCGGGAATATGTTTCCATAATCCGCACCAGATCAATCTCTGCTTCTGGACGATTTTCGGGCTCCACTTCGATGGCGCCTGAATTGCATAGGGTCTCGATAACCACGTTTGCGATTACTGGGATTTTTACTTTATACAGCTTCATGATTCCAGTCCTTACAGCGGGAACACAGCGTTGATGCCAACACGAACCGGGTTGTAGCCATAGGCTGTCCGCTTCGCCTGCAACGTCGGGCGAGCCTTCTTAAGCTCCGCCTCACGCATGAACGCGACCTTGTAGCCCAATTCCAGCTCAAAGGCGAACGGCAAAACATCTTTGAAGCGCACTCCTGTATGGAGTCCCACAGAAGGCACAGTTTGGTCGGTGTATGGGTCGATGTTGGAGCCTGAATCCACATCGTTCAAATCAGGGTCCAACAACACTGCACTTGGCCCCTTAAAGCTATGCCAATGACGCGCCCAGGCGATGCCAATATTTGTCCCAGCATACGGAGATATGGGCTTTTCCGACCAAGGGGAAATCTCTGGCCCAACATTTAGGCCAAGTTGGGACAACATGGTCCAATGGTCATCCGACTGATACTCCACGACGCCGTTGTACTGTGCCCATTCAATTCGATCTTGCCCCCCTTGGACCGACAAGAACCCATCGGTACGGATCGACACGACGGGATGCAAACTGACACGAACAGGGACTCGAAGGGTCGGCCCAACGTTCATCTTACTCGCACCCTGTTTCACCTTGGCGTCGGCAAGGTCACCCGCCAAATCAACGCCGGCTCCCAAATCAATGGCAGTCGCGTGAACGTCCACAGCCCAGCAACAGGCCACCAAAGGAATCAGTCGATTCATTAAAGAATGCCGTTGCAACTTCCACCTTCTATCTGGGTTGCCTTAATCGGACTGGTGATGGTGCAATCGTTCGACTCCAAACCATCATTATTTTCATCGACACGGACTTCAAAGTTTCCATCCATCTCCCAGCAGTCTCCACGCTTGTCAAAGGAGCCATCGTGACTCACCTCAAGCCGAGCCATCACTTCGCTGCTTCCGGTGTCTTCATTCAACGTCAGCGTGATTTCTGCCTCACCGGAAAATGAATAGTTCTTATTGTTGTCGACAGCTCCGCCAAATTCCATCCCAGCTTCACCAAAGTTGAACGTCAGTGCTTCTGGGCTTCCTTCGATCTTGAGTGGACCAGGAATCCACTCTTCAAGCCAATACGACTCCAATTCACAACCGGTCGCAGCCGACATCTGCACGTTGTATCTACCCGTCACATCAGGAGGTTCCGAGACCTCGGCTCCACCGCTGTCTCCCTTGTCCCCACCACAAGCAACAAGCATAATCATCATCAACAAACGCATCCGTCACCTCACCTATTCACGCTAACGTCCAGTCTTGTCGTCGTCACCGAAACCAATGTCGGTCCACCCTTCAATTATAGAAGCTTCTTTGGAAACACCGCCAAATACCTGGTCTGAAGCGAAAGGATCTTCTGTTAGCGTATCCAATTCAGTGTCCCGAATATCCGTATCGAACGCTGACTCATCGTCTTCGATTTCCAAATCTGGCCCTTCTCCATGGTCTGTTTCAAAACCACTCCTCAATTGGCGATCTCGAGCGATCAAATCACGAAACGCATGCGGGTCAAACCAGCCCACTTCCAGCACATCGCAGCCCCGAGACGTGCCGAGGCTAACAAACAATGCCACGCCCTCCGAAACCGTCCCCCATCCTTCTACTGGATAGCTCTCAAAGTCTTCAGCAACGCCGGCCACATCACGCCCATCCCCATACCGATGAAGTGAACCAGGCCACCGGTTCCATGCATCCGTCACCACATCCCTAGCACATGCGACCCCGCTGCTTTCCAATCCCAAGTCACCAACATTGATTCTCCTGATTTGCAGCGGATCATTCCTGACCCGAGAGGGCATCTGACCCGCCGCAAGCTCAAGAGCCCTTGCTACAGCCGGACCATCAATCCGTACAACACCATCGTAAAATCCACCCAAAATCGACCCTTTGGCTACACCGACACTCACTCGAGCGCCTGGCTGGAGTGCGATCTGAATGTCATTGGCCACCAACAGTCCGTCTGCCCCCAAAAAGGTGCGATTTACCCGAAGAGAAAAACCAATCGCGTCGGCCGAATTTTGAAACACAACCAAGCCATGATCAGCCATCCAAGTATGTACCGCAGCCTCCGGAATCAATCCGGCCCAACGCTGCTGAACAGCCGTTCGCGCCTCTGCGTGACCGCCGGCTGCACCGATGAGTCCACCCAGCCAAACGGCCACCACCGTATGTTCTCGGTCTGGTTCAGCCCGAGGTATCCGCAATGACCACTGCTCCGAATCAGTCAGCTTTTCTCGCTCCAAAGCCCAGCCTTTCTCTGTGCGCCAGACCGGAACAAAACCCGACACAAAACTGCCCATTACATCCCAGCTGGACAACGCTTTTATCAGTTCATCCCAAGCACCGGTAAGCGGCCGAACAGCAGTGTGTTCCAAATACCTGCTCGCCTGACGATGATCCGCAACCTTGCCTTTCAGCGCTCGGGGTTCAATCAACTCTGGCAAGAGCCGAACCAGCACTTCACCAACACCCACATTCAATAGTGGGTCGCCTACCGTGTCCTTTAGAAGATGTTCAACCATCAAATCAGCGGGTCGAACCTTCCGACCATTCAGTCTTTCACGTGACACATCGACCGCGCACCCAACCACACTTTGAAGCGTGCGAACGACATTTTCATCCAACGGTGAACCCAGAACAGATGCGGCCAACGGTACATCTGTTGTCGGATCGAAACGTTCGTGGTCCACAGCCCAAAGTAGCCGGTTGGCAACCATTCGACGGACCAAACCATCACCCGCACATCCACTCAACGCTATCGCGGCACTGACACGCGCAGACACTGAATCTGAAACTCGGCATAAAACTGCGCCTCTTGCAGCGTCACTCAGTTTATCGAGTTCTCCCCCAAGCGCTTTTCCTCTTCGAGCAACGGCCGGGTCCAACTGTTGGAGCGTGGTTGCCTCCCCAGCCAGAATCAAGTGCATCAACCGACACACCCCAGCGACCGTAGCAACAACCCCTTCAGTTGGAAGATTGGTCAGCACTTGAATCATCCCAGACACCAAATTGTCAGCTCTGGCTTGGTCCTCGCGGGCGCGAACCATCGGGTCCACCTCCCCCAAACGGGCCCTTTCCACCACTTCAATGATAGAGCTGGCCAAATGACCCAAGCCTGTGACGGGATTGACCCATTGAGGCCGGCCATCTCCAACGGACCACTGTTCAAACATGGGTGCTACAGAAACAAGCTCTGGAACTTTAGAGCCAACTGTCGATCCGCTATTCGCCCACCGACAGCGAGCAGCTATCGGCCCAAGTCTCCCATCATCACCCATTTCGTTCCCCATGCAATCCGTCCATCGCGTGCAGTGTACTACTGTTTGGCCTCACCATGGAGGGCTTCTTTAAAACGAGCTGCAGGAACATCTCCAGGAAGCACAAACAACATGAGCGGACCGGGTTCACGAGCAAAGAATTCGGGCTGCGGAGACAGGAACGTACGCCCGTCCCGAACATACACAATCGTCTTCAACTCAATGGTTTCGTCCCGATGCGCGGGAAAGACATGTGCTTCGATTGCTTTGGTCCAACAGTCGATATCTGGGGTTGGTTCTGATCCCCATTGTTGTTCTTGAACTTTGCCTTCCGGTCCAACCTTCAAATGAACACTCTGGGTTTGCTCCAGCGTCGCCGCACAGGCACTCAATTCAGGGGTCAACTTCTGTAGAGTTGCCGCAACATCGGCGTCCTCCAGATAAATTGGGAGCGGGGCCCCAATCAAATCCATCGGGAGGGCACCAAGTAGAAGAAGAATCATCATGGGAGCCTCTCCACCGTTCCAGTAAAGGACTGTTCCTGAGTCAACACACCTTGGGAGCCAATCACCTGAACCTGTCGAGTCCAGGCAAACTCATGCTGAGCCATTTCCCGCGACTGCTTGTCGTACAAAATGACACCCTCTGCGTTTCCTGTGGCGTCGTACTTCGTCCGCGGTGGCTCTCCTCGTGTCATGCCCGCGGTCTTCCAGGGACCCAGATACTCAATACGGGTCACATCTGCGTCACCATGCTTCCCGTCCCCACCATGTGTCCAAACGGCATTTACGCTGTGGTCCCATCGTATTCGATTCTCGTCACGGTAAGGCAACATGATCCGTCGCTTCACACTTTCGCCCTCGTTTAGTGTTGGGGGCGAAGGCGATAATACAGAGAAAACGACATCGAAAACATCCATAGAACGACCGATACCAGAAACACGACTAATCCAAGAGATGTCCAACACCTCTCCGTTGGGGAAGGTTCGTAATTCTACCGCTCGGCCCGCCAGCTCCAATGGAACGACCGTAGTTTTATCCTCCTGATGCGACACCATCTCGGCCTCGTCAAATTCAACCAACCGGCCGACTGAGCCATCTCGAAATTGCCGAGTTGGCTCCCAACGGAGTCGCAAGTTGAGCGTCACATGCGAAGCTAATGCAAGGGTGGTGGGCGCGTCACCCTGCAACTGCAAGGGTCCAAACTCGCCCACAACCCGAACCTGGAACTGTTCAACCAGAGACTCAGGCTCTGCGGTGTTCATTCGTGGCGCACATGCTATCCACATCAGCACAACCCAAAACACGGTTCACACCTCCCATGCGAAGGGCGGTAACATGCTGCAATGAAAAGTGAGCAACACAACATCACCGGCGTAATTCTTGCCGCTGGCGGTTCATCCAGAATGGGTCACCCCAAAGCCCTGCTTGAGTGGAAAGAGCAACCGCTAGTTCTGCACCATATTCAAGCCTTAGAACAACGATGCCAGCAGGTCATCGTAGTACTGGGGGCCAATGCAAACACGATTTCTTCCGTGCTCCCTGAGAGAGTGCATGTGGTGTTGAATACCCAATGGAAAGAAACCGAACTGCGAGACTCCCTGCGTATCGGGCTTGAAAACGTGAAAGGTCCCGCCTTCGTTACACCCATCGATCTTCCTCCAGCTCCAGCACAGGTGCTAGACGCGCTGATCGGATCTGGAACACCATCCGTTCCAACATATGGGCAACGTACTGGACACCCTGTGTTCATTGATGCTGAACAAACTTCGCAGCAGCTACACCACGAACGTCTCGATCAGATACTTTCTTCAGCATCCAAGGTTGCCGTAAACTGGCCCGATGCTGTGTTGAATCTAAATACGCCGGAACAATGGCATACCTACTTGTCCTTGGGCCCAGCTCCCTTCATTTGATCCATGATGAGTTGCTCGTATCGGGCGGCTGATCGGATCCCCCTCTTCCGCAGAATCTGATTGCGCGCAGCAACCTCCACAATGGTTGCTATGTTCCTACCTGGCTTCACCGGCAAGAGTATGTGCGGAATATCAAGAGACAAGATGCTGACCGTACGCTGATCTATTCCCGTACGGTCCGGCTCCACGGAACTCCAATCCCTCAACTCAACCACCAAATCGACACGAGCATTCTCTACAACCGCAGATTGTCCAAAAAGATCCCCTGCGTGAATGATCCCTAAACCGCGGATTTCCATGAAATGGCCAAGTGGCACCACACCCGACCCAATCACATCATCACCCGTTCGCATCAGACTGACACGATCATCGGCAACCATGCGATGGCCACGCAACACCAACTCCAACGCAGTCTCACTCTTTCCGATGCCACTGTCCCCCGTAATCAAAATGCCGAGATCATGAACCTGGACCAATACGCCATGAACCTCTTCTTTCGGCGCCAACTCGGAAGATAGAAACTGCTGCAATTGACGGATAAACTCGCCCGTCGGCTTTAATGATGTGAACAGAGGCACCCCGTGTGTATCGGCAAGTTCCATGAGAACCTTGCACGGCACCAGGCCCCAGCAAACAACCACACACGGCACACCTGACCGCACATAGTCCATCAAGATTTCACGCTGCTCGACCTCTGGCCGGACAGACAAATATTCGTTCTCTGCACGCCCCATTACGTGTACTGCATCACCATGCGGCCGCTGCAGGCCGGCAAGAACCAATCCAGGCTTTTGAACTGCAACATCGCAAATTCGCCTATGTAGCCCCTCCGACCCGCAACGCAGACTCAACCCCAATGAGTCCTTCACCTCGACCAAACGGTGGACCGAGATACCAGTTGCATCACTCATTAGGCTTCGATTTCATCCTCATCATCTCGGGAAGGCCGTACAAAGCCATCTTCCGCATCACTAGAGCCTGACTGCAGACGATCGTAATTGCGCTCTTTTCGTCGACGCACAACCCTTTCGAGTTTCGTCATCAGGCCATCAATCGATGCAAACATGTCTCCAGTTTGCTCCTCGGCCTTGAAGACCTCTCCGCTTCCAGTCACGGTAAACTCCGCGATCTTGAGGTGTTTTTCTTCCCGCAGAACAAGGTGACCATCAATGGGTTCCCGCAAATGTTTGGCTACCTTCACAAATTTCTTTTCCGCTCTTCCTTTTAGTGCGGGTGAAGGACGAATATTTCTATACGTGACGTCCATGTTCATATTGACTNTCCTTTGCTGGTTTTGATGCCTTCCGGCGGAAATTATCTACAATACATTCTTACGTTGGGATGATGGGAGAATACCCATCGCTTCGCGATACTTGGCAACAGTCCGCCGTGCGATCTTGATGTTGTCTTGAACCAACAGCTTGACGATTCCTTGGTCGGAAAGCGGCTTGCGGGAATCTTCTTCTGAAATCAGTTTCCTGATTTTCTGCCGGACCGCTTCGGCTGCTACATCTTCACCGTACAAACGTGAGATGCCCGCATTGAAGAAGTACTTCAACTCAATGATTCCGTGTGCGCACTGCACATATTTGTTGGTCGTTACTCGAGAGACAGTTGACTCATGTACTCCAATTTCATCGGCCACTTCACGAAGAACCATCGGCTTCAACTGTTCTGGACCGTCTTCAAAAAAGGCCCGCTGCCTATCCAATATACAGTTCATCACCTTGTGGATGGTTCGTTGACGCTTGAAGATACTCTTGATCAAAAAGTCAGCAGACTCCAGCCGTTCCTTGATGTACGACTTTTCATCCTTTGAAGCATGAACATCGGATAAAACCTTCCGATAATAGGGACTGACCCTCAGGCGAGGCATTCCGTCATCGTTCTGCTTCACACACCACTCACCACCGATTTTCTCCACTGTGATGTCGGGAATGATGTACGGATTTGGTGATTCAGTAAATGGACGACCCGGCCATGGCTCTAAGGTCTGAATCATTCTGTGGTACTCAACCACATCCTCTTTATGGATCTCCAATGCACGCGCTATCGCTTGGTAATCGCGCTTTTCAAGATTACCCAAATGTTCCTGAAGCAAAGGAATAATGTAGGGATCTTCCGGCCAATGGAAACGGGACTGAATCACCAGGCAATCAACCAAATCCGTTGCGGCAACCCCAATGGGATCGAACTGGCGAATGATCATCATCGCCCCCTCAACCGCGTACTCATCTACTCCTGTATCGGCTTGAATCTCTTCAAGTGAACAGTCCAGCCAACCTCGGTGGTCGAGATTATGAATGATGGCTTCAGCAGCGACGTATTCGTCATCCGTACAACTCTGAAGAGTAAGTTGCCAGATTAAATGCTCAGCAAGATCTGCAGACTGACTCAATGTTGCTTCAATCGACGGCAAGTCATCCTGGCGACTCTTTGCTCGATTGCTGCTTCCATCGTGCTTGGCATGTTCCTCTAAAACCTTGTTCCAGTCTATGCCCTGCTCTTCTTGGTTCCCATTGTTTTGGTCAATCGTATCTTTGTTGGATTGTTCAGCGGCCGTATGTAGGTTCTTTTCAGCTTCATTGAACTGCTCATCTCGGCTTCCCGGGATCTCTTCAAGCGCTGGATTTTCCAGCATCTCTTTGTTCACAGCCTCTACAAGCTCTTGGTGATTCAAAACCAACAGTTCAATAGCCTGCTGAAGCTGCGTTGTGAGTACCAGCTTCTGCGACAGTTTCTGTGATTGGAACAGATTGAGGGCCATTGGTCCTCTGACAAATCCGGGCAACACGCCCACCCAATCCCATCATACGATACGGGGCTGGACTTCGGGCGCTAAATAGAAAGAAAGAGAAGAAAGGTGCTTTTCTAAATGGCCCAGCAACCCTATTTCATCCGTCAACGCCATCGTTTTTCAGAATGAATCGTGAACCCAGATATCGTTCGCGCACCTCTCGATGTTGCACAATCTCGTCAGGGCATCCCGCCATCATCACTTTGCCACCATCCAAAATCAGTCCACGATCACATACTCCAAGTGTTGCTTGGACCGCATGATCCGTGATCAGTACACCGATACCTTGATTGGCCAACTCGCGAACCGTTTGCTGAAGCGTTTCAATCCCCAGAGGGTCAACCCCCGCGAATGGCTCATCCATCAGAATAAATCGTGGCCCACCGACCAAGCACCGTGCAATTTCCAACCGTCTGCGTTCGCCACCCGACAAGGTCCCGGCACGTGCATCCGCCAATGCCGCCAAACCCATCATGTCCAGTTGTTCGGCCACAACACCCTGTCCAACACCATGCGCTTCCGCAGCAACCGCAATGTTTTCCAAAACCGACAAGTCGCGTAGAACGGCAGGTTCCTGAGCCAGAAAGCCCAGGCCAGAACGAACCCGGCGCCACAATGGCCAACCATCGAAACACATTTCATCGATACAAACCGTTCCAGCATCGGGAACAACATGGCCAGCAATGATGCCCATTGCCGTACTCTTCCCCGCACCATTCGGCCCCAACAACCCGACGATCTCACCCGCACAGACGTTCAAGTCCAGAGAATGAAGCACAACCCGCCCACCATAGGAACGTGACAGTCCCTTGGCCGTCAACATTGCACTCATCGGCTCCCGCCAGGCCCTGGTGGAACTGTAATTGTACAGCCATCACATTCCACGGCTTCATCACCCACAACAAAGACGATGCGCGTCCCCGTCATCAATGACCTGCCATCACTCAGCTTCGCATTACCGGTAAGGGTGAGCCTTCCCTCTTCCAAAACCGCTTGTTCTCCGGTGGCACGATAGCCACCGCGCGTCACAACAACCTGGCCACTAGCG
>PALY01000033.1 GCA_002707085.1 Deltaproteobacteria bacterium | reverse complement strand
CGAGCCCGCATGATCAGAATGTTCGTGTGTGACCAAGACTGCGTCGATTGGCGCACCGTCTAATCCGATGTCCTTCATTCTCAATAGGATCTGTTTGGTCGACAAGCCGCAATCGATAAGAACACCGCATCGACCATCCCCGATATACGTACAGTTGCCCTTCGATCCCGATGATAGGACCGCTACCTGAACGTCGCGTGAAAATAGGGTCGTCACGCCGGCCCGATATCACGACGAAGACAAACAGGCAGTGACCCTTTTCACTAGTTAGGCAATTACTGAAGATCGTCACAAAGCAAACTCAACGCAAACCAAGAAACTCAACGCAAACCAAGAAACTCAACGCACACCCAGCCGACAGCCATGTACAGAAAACCCAATATTGCTTGCGCATCATGAAAATCACCCCCAATGTGTGTCTTAGGGGGGTCCTCTATGTACGAACTATTGGTGGAATTGTCTCTCGCCGCGGGATTTATTGGCTGTCTGGGGTTTTTCTTTCGTTCTGTATAAGTCCAGCGGTGGAAGCCGTTCCACCGTTGGTTCCCGCTACTGATGTTGCCCAACCGAACCTCCAGGCATGGTGGCGACCCGGTGACTTCATCGTCGGTGTCGATGGCAGCCCAGGACAACCAGCAATGCGGCCTTTGGTAAACGTCACTCCCATGGTCTTACCTATCGACATCAGCAACTACGAAAAGCTGGGTGTTGAATGCCAAGATGACGTGCGGGCTGAAGGTGAATTCGGAGGTCAACCCATCGCAGGATCGATTGCTGGTGATCCCATGAACCCACAAATTCAAATCACCCGAGAAGGAAGATTGATCGCAGAAAACACACTGGGCCGGCCCGCAAGCATATGTGAAATTCGGATCGTTCAAGCGGACAATGTTCCTGGCCTTGAACTGATTGTCGCCTGGAAGATCAATGCAGAGTCCAGCCCCATACACGGCTTCACTGTTTACCGGATTCCCGAAGCCTTAGATCCGACCCCTCAAAGGCAACCTAAATAGACTGAACAGGCTACACTGGGCGTCTATGCTGGATTCTATTGCCACCATTGGACGATTTGGAAATTTTTCAGGCCGAATCGCCGCTCGCATCATGCGCCGACCGTTGTTCCTCAACGAAGTCGTTGCCCAGATGTGGACCACAACCATTCGATGCTTGCTGCCTGTGATCGCTGTGACATTCCCATTTGGCATGGTCATGGCCCTACAAGGCTTAGAGATATTCAGACTATTTGGCGCCGAACGGATGTTGGCATCGCTCATTAGCATTGCCACATTGCGAGAAATCTCACCTGTATTGGCCAGTGTACTTGTGGCAGCCCAAGGGGGCGCAAGCTGTGCAGCATCTTTGGGTGCAATGCGCATCAAAGAGGAACTGGACGCGACAGAAGTCATGGCTGTGGATGCGATCAAATACCATGTCGTGCCACGGGTCCTCGCGCTCACCATCGCCTGCCCCCTGCTCAACATTGCAGGGTCCGTCTCCGGTGTTGCAGGTGGCTATTTCACAGCCGTTTTCGTCAAGGGTGAATCCGGCGGAATTTTCATGGCAGAGTTGTGGTCATTCATGGGGCCTATGGACATTTGGGGCGGTTTAATCAAAACCACAGTCTTTGGTCTCGCCATCGGTCTTATCAGTTGCTACCACGGGTACCGCGCTTCGGGTGGGGCGGCTGGAGTGGGTAAAGCTGTGAACGACACTGTTGTACATAGCGTTGTGGCGTTCATTACACTGAACTACTTCCTAACTTCAGCCCTGTTCGGGTCGGTGAGTCCATGACCTCTGTACTCGCTGGAATCGGTCATTACGGTTTATGGCTTCGGGAATTTATCGGTGCCACCGCACGTCATGGCATGCCCAAAGGTCAAATGATGGCGGAGGCATTCAAGATTGGCATCAAAAGCCTGCCTATTTTGCTGATCATCAGTGGGTTCGTGGGCACAAACTTGGCCCTGCAGGGCTACAACGCGTTCAAGCCATTGGGCGGTCAACGGCTGGTTGGAATGTTCGTGGCACTTGCTGGAGTTCGTGAACTGGCCCCCATTATCGCTGCAGCCATGATCGCCGCCAAAGCGGGAACTGAAATGGCCAGCCAAATTGGCGTCATGAAGATTCGCGAACAAATTGATGCGCTTGAGGTCATGGCAGTCAACCCTCTTGCCTACTTGATAGCCCCAAGGTTGGTTGGGATCCTACTCATGCTTCCCGCTCTCACCACTCTGGCCATATTCACAATGCTGACGACCGCATACATGGTCAGTGTTCATCAACTCGGCCTATCAGGACATGAATTTCTACAATTCGCAGAAGAGGCCATCCAACCCATCGACTTCTTCTATGGTGCAGTAAAGGCCGTTATTTTCGGAGCCATCATATGCACCATTAGTTGCTATTTTGGTTTCAACTGCGGGAAAGGCCCCGAAGGTGTTGGCCAAGCAACCAACCGGGCTGTGGTCACATCCAGTGTCATTTGTATTGTATTGAACTATTTCGTCAGTGAACTGCTGTATGGAGGCGCACTGTGATCGAATTGCGGAACGTAAGCAAGTCCTTCGGAGGAAAAGAGATCCTGCGCGATCTCAGCTTGTCGACCCCCAAAGGGAAAACAACGGCCATTGTGGGGCCTTCCGGAACCGGGAAAAGTGTCACACTCAAACACATTGTCGGTCTACTGCGGCCTGACTCGGGCCAGGTACTGTGTTTTGGAACCGACATGGCCACGGCTCCCGAACACGAACTGTACGCAGTTCGTCGACGGTTTGGCATGCTCTTTCAGGATGGGGCCCTTTTTGATTCTATGAGTGTGGGCGACAACATCGCTTTCCCACTGATTCATCACGCACCCGAAATGACAGCCAAACAGCGCCGGGAACGTGTGCTTGAAAAATTGAAAGCTGTGGGTCTTGAAGACAAATACGATGCCACCACAAGCAGCCTTTCCGGTGGACAAAGAAAACGAGTTGGTTTGGCACGTGCGATTGTGATGGAACCCGAGGTCGTTCTTTTTGATGAACCCAACTCCGGACTCGATCCCATCACATCCGATGAAATCGATGAACTCATCGGAAAAATGAAAGTCGAACTTGGCATCACATTCATCATCATTAGTCATGACATCGTCGGCACCATCAATGTCGCCGATCACATTGCCATGTTGTATGGCGGCGATTTAATCGCATTTGAGCCAACCGATAAATTCGTAAGGTTGGACCACCCTATTGTGAAAAAGTTTCTTAAACGAAACCTCATTCTCCCCACTGGGCCAAATGAAGTGGCTCGTCTTCCCAGCGTCGAGTAGAGACCCACATGAACTCCTCTAGAAAACATGAAATTGGTGTAGGTATTTTGGTCATTGTGGCCGCAGGACTGCTGGCCTTTATGTCCATTAAAGTAGGGTCACTCCGCAATGTCGGAGATGAAATTGAACTACAGGTTGTGTTGGGTGACGCCGCAGGACTGAGTGACGGGGCCGCCGTTCGAATTGCAGGTGTGCAGGTAGGACAAATACTCTCGATGGGCGTCGAACATGACAAAGCAAGCCTCTCGATTAGTGTTGCCAAGTCAGCAGCCATCCGAGAAGATGCGCAAGTACAAGTCCGCGCACGCTCTATCCTGGGCGAGAAATACCTAGAAGTGACGCCTCGGTCCAAAGAAGCACCACTCATAAAAGACGGCGCAACATTAAAAGTCGGAACCGAGCAGACTGAAATCGATGAGTTGGTGAACAGTCTTGGTCCCCTGGTAACCGCCATGGATGCAGAGGCTGTAAACCTGGCCATGGGTCGTTTGTCTGAAGCACTTGAAGATGACCCCGATCGGATTGCCAGGATGTTGAGAGATCTCGACACCATTTTGAACAATGGCGCTTCCACAAGTGGAGAACTCCCTGGGCTGGTGTCAGAGACCCGTTCAACGTTGTCCAGCGTACGCAAAATAGCGAGCGACACACGCCCCATGATTGCCAAAACAGACCGAATCATGAGCAAGGTCGATACCGCAACCGACGACCTTCCACAAATCACGGAAGACGTAAAGCTGATGGTTCAGGACACCCGCGATCTAATCGCCGACAGCAAAACACTGATGGACCGACTGGAAAGTTCAACCGAAGACTTGGAAAAGGTGCTGGGCAACTTCTCTGAAATCGACAAAGTCGAACTTAGGCGCCTACTGCGCGAAGAGGGAATCTTGATTCGCCTAAAGGCAAACGAAGTAGAAAGCGTGGAGTAGCTGCACTCTCTATTCTTCTGAGAGCGCCTTCTCCAAGGGCTTCAAGCTGAAGCTAGCGTGGACATCCAAAGAGTAGTTGGTCATCACGTGCCGCAGGTCTTCATGAAGACCGAGTCCCTCAAGGTAGGTTCGTACCTCTCGGGCCACCATGCGAACGACTTCCGTCTTGGCCTTGTCTCCCGAGTCGATCACCGCACCCAAAACCTCTCTGGGTGAAATTCCTTTGTCTTCATCATCACCGATAAGGCGGCGAGCAATATCTCGAAGCCGAGGTTCTCGGCCCCGGCCGGATTCTTTCTCACTCATGCAGTCCCTCCGGAAAGTTTGCTTGATTGCGGGCCCAGTCGGCCCCTTCCTGAGGAACCACCAAACTCATGATTCTACCGGCATTGGTCACAATCACCGCTTGCCGACCACTGGTGGCCACAGGCGCCGATATGCCCGCCAAAGTATAGCCGGGATCGAGGTGCCACAATTGCTCCCCTGATGCATCATCAATCAAGTAGAGACCATCGATTGCAGAAGCAACAAGGAGGCCGGCATCCGTCACCACAGGTTGCGTAAGCGAACCTCCACCCGGTGATTCCCATTTCCAACGAGGTGAACCCGTCTCTCCATCAATGGCACGAAGTGTTCCATCTGTGCCACCATGAAAAACCGCTTCATCCGTCACAACCGCAGCGTGGATACCACCTGCCTCAAGTCGCCAACGCATGTTCTGTGTCTCGACATTCAGCGAAGCCAAGGGTTCTGAGAATCCAGCCACGATGATGTCACCCTCACGGACAACCGGGGCGCCAATCAGATCCGGATAACGGCCTTCACCTACGCGTCGCTGCCACAATCGCTCACCACTGGTACGGGACAATCCGACGACAGCACCGTCATGGAAACCCGCCAACACTTCGTCGCCGTGTATTACAGGTGGGGGCGCGCCATATAGTTCCATACGGCTCTTCCGGTTCTGATCTGCCTCTTGCTGATGGCGCCATTGCAAAACACCATCTTCTTGGCCCAATGCGTACACTGTATTGCCAACGTTGGAAACAAAAACAACATCATCAGCAACGGCTGGAGAAGACAACACAGGCGCACCGCCATAGTGCTTCCAGTCTTCTTTTTCAGCACCAATCAAATAGCACCACGTGTAACCAGCCGCGTCCGCAAAAAGTACCCGGTCCCCCACCACTACGGGTGCAGACTGTACAGGCCCCTTGGAGGCGTATTGAAACTCGAGAAGACCACTGTACCGGTTTAGGACATACAACGCATTGCTTCCCGCCGATCCGACCCAAATCTGGTCTCCATGGATTAATGGCGCCCCCAATTCAGTATGACGCGCAGCAGACACCGGAGAACCGGGAAGGGTGCGTTCCCACACCACCACAGGCGGACTTGAAAAATCACCAGCAAGTGAAGGCGACTCAGTATCAGGAGCGTTGGTCAACCCCAGCACAGCAGCAAATGCTACCGCACCACTCATCCTGCAGACTCCAGTCGCGCCAAGCCGTCACTGACCTGTTTGCTCCAAGTCGAACCGCTGTATTTGGTATTGAACTCTTCGTAGACGGATTTACTCTCGCCTGAGCGTCCAGCATCTTCAAGAATCAATGCGATGGAAAGCAATGCCTGCTCGGCAGCCATCCCTGTGACCTTACCTTCAAGACTTCTCAATGTCGCGATGGCACCGTCTACATCTCCTGCATTGGCCTGCAGCGTTGCGTAGGCGCTGGCTGCTGACCAGCCCAATACATCACCCATACCAAGCGCATGAGCCGCACCGTAGGCCGCTTGAGCTTTTTCCGCATCACCAGCCCGCTCCCAGGTCACGCCTGCCCGCATCCATGCCATAAGCGCGCCGGCTCCAGCACCCTGTTCTGCAACAGTTTCGTACTCTGCAGCGCCCAGTTTCACGTTTTCAATGATGGCTGCATCTTCTTGGGCGATACCAAACCGAGCCTCTTGGCTCATGGGTGGCATCTTAAGGTCAATATCAGCGATTTGACTTTGGATGTCCTGCTGACCACTGGTTTCAAACTGTTTGTACTCGCCAACCACCAATACAACGAACAATACGGCAGATGTAACGGCCAGAAGCTTCTTCCAATGACCCAGAATCAGGTTTTGCACCTGCATCTGAACCTTGAAGACAACATCTTCTTCATGGTCAGGGAACGGCATCGTTCCATCGAAGCCTCCCATATCAGCACCATCAAACACAGCGTCTGGCTCGATGGCTTCTTGGTCATCCAAGTCGGGGTTTGCCCCGCCTTTACCCTTTTTGCGCGCCGCCTCTCGGCGTTCTTTACGGTTGGCCACTGGGGACCTCCTGAGTCTAAGACGGATGCACCTATCCCGTTGACGGCATCCTACCAGCCCCAGAATGCGTCGACTCGTGAATCAAGGGGTTTCGGCTCAGCACCGCACGGGGTATGAATGGACATGCGAACACAATTTCTATGCTCATTATTTCTTGCCCCAAGCATGTTTGCGGGCTGCGAGGATTGGCCTCGGCATAAGAATGTTCCCTCTATTAATACGACTGCAATCGATGCTGGGGCACTCCCTACCAATGGGGTCAGTGTCACCTGGAGCGAGGGTATTGAAGAGGTTGAACCCAACGATTTACCGGCAGAAGCATCACCCATCAATAAAGGTGAAGGTTGGTCCATCGAGGGTGTTCTTAGTGGAACTGGCTGGGATGCAGACGCTACATCCCAGCAAAAATCCAGTTGCGGGGACACACTCGCGTTCCCTCCAGCCGCGCCCGGAAATTACACCGCTGATGTTGATTGGGTCACGATTAGCCCAACAGAAGATGGCATTCTGTGCATGAGCCTCAGTACATCGTACGGTGGAGCTCGACTTGATACAGCACTTTACCGACTGGACGACTGCGGCGAACCGACTCAAGTATTTGTACACCAAGACACATCAGCTCCAATCGGACTGGATCTTCCCTCAGCACGTTCTCATTGGGCCATACCCGTGGACGACCAAACCGATTTAGGAATCGGATTCGCAGGGTTCTGGCCAGACGATGAAGGGCTTGAAATTAATTGGACCATGGAAGTGGCGCTGGTGCCTTCGGCCATGGGCGCTGGCGATCAACTTTGTCCGGAAGCACTATGATTCAAGGTTTATTGGCATTGCTGCTTATGACCGGCACCGACGCTGCTGCTGCAGAATACCGCTCCATCACCATATCGAATGGGCGCAGTATTCCTGCCGAAGTCAAAGGCATGACTGCAACNGAAATCGTACTCGATACCCCCCAAGGCACCGTGAGAGTACCCAGTGCTGACTTGCAGAGCATGGATGGACTCACCGAAGAGGAGTACGCCGCCTTAAAGCCCTGGAAGGTCGTACTACTTCCCTTCGCAGTCAATGATGACGCCGCCAATGACGATGCGGACATGGCATCAATGTTGGCACTCCGGATTTTGAGCAGCATTCCCAACGTTGATCCCAAAACTATCGATGACCTTCCAGACTCCGTGGGCGAGTCAGCCAAACGTTCTCTTGCCCTGTGCAGGACAGATCTACAATGCGCAGTACGTCATGGACAGATTGTGGGAGCGGATGTGGTTGTGATGGGCCAAGTGACCCTAAACGACGAACAAAACACGCTATCCCTCGGGGCTGTGTTCATTGATGCTCCAGCAGCCAGAAAGCGTGTTCCAATTCACTACGAGGGGTCATTGGTCTCAAAGCGTATGGACATTGCGAAGGCCCAGTACCAAGTCCTGTTCTTGGAACCGGCTGAAATCACATTGCCCGAACCTGTCGTGACCGCCCCACCGGCGATTACAAAGCAAAAGCCCGCAAGCAAAGATGCCGACATCGCCAAGCTCGTGTGGGCGCCAATCCCGGGCATCACCGCGATCAAGCAAGGCGACACCAAGTCATTTGCTACAGCGCTCGGGGTTGTCGGNGTGGGTACAGCGGCATCGGTCTATGTGGCTGGACATGCAACATACACGGCTCCGCAAATGACTGCGATGACCGTGTTGAGCAGCTACGGCCTTACCGTNTTGGCAAACCACGTCTTTATGAACAAGACGAAATGAATCATCCAGGGAAAAGCTGAACCGCCACAGACTCATTTGGCCCGGCAATCACCACTGTCTTCGACACGGTAAATGGAGCCCCGTCCTTCGGAGTCACCGTAAAACGGTGTGGACCAGGACTACACGAAACGGTGGTTGGAACTTTACCTACATTCTTGCCATCCATGGACACGGATGAACCCATGGGACCCAATAAGTTGCATCGTCCCATCATTGTGGCCGTCTCAAGCCTAAACGGAACAGCAACCTCAGCCACTTGGACATTCACTACCCGAGAACTGGCCTTATAGTCATTGAGTTCAACACGGACCTTATGTGTCCCGTAGGTCACTTCTGTACGGGTTGGACTCTTGCCAATGCGTCGTCCATCAACATAGACCATCGCACCCAAAGGTTCCGTCGTGATGGTCATTCTTCCACGAGAAGCTGTCTCCACTGGAGCGCCCCACGGGTTTGCGCTTGAAGCGGGCTTGACGGGTGCCGCAGTGGTCGTTGACGCTCCAGTCCACGGCGTTTGTTGAGCCAAACTTGCTGCTTTTGAAGCCTTCGCCGCTTTGGGCGTGGCCGCTTTCGCAGCTTTCGCAGCTTTCGCGGCTTTCGCGGCTTTCGCGGCTTTCGCTACTTTCGCTACTTTCGCATCCGGCTTCTTTCGTTCTTCGCGTTCAACCGCAACTGGCGCTACCACAGGAACATCGCGCGCAGCATCCGCTTCCGGAGCTTCTGGCTTGACGTCTTTGGCACCTTCGTCTGCGTCCGCCGCCTCGACCGGAGCCTCGGCGTCTGCAACAGCCTCCTCAGCTTCTGTCGGTTCTTCGGATGGTGGCGGCAATACCTTCGCCACTGGAGCGGACTTCTCAGTCGGCGCATCCGCAACAGGTGCAGCATCATCGCCAGACATAATCATGACGCCAGCAAAAGCTGCCGCAACCAACAAGAATACCCCGCCTGCAATGAGAGCCACTTTGTTGGGTCCCCCCTCCGCAGACGCTCCATGTGAAGTTCCCTCGGCCGCCCAAGATGTATCATCAAAGCCGACCTCCCCTGATTGAGTCACATCAGCGAAACCAGGATCTTCAATCGAGCCGATCGGGTCCTCACTGTCTTCCGAACCAGGAACTTCATCCTCGGCACCAAACCAGGAATCATCTAAAGAGACCGCTGTCGGCTCTTCCAAGCCGGGAGGCGCATCAAAACTATCTTCAAATGAATCTGTGGTGTCGGGAACTTCCACTGCTTCCGCAGATACAGGCACATCGATTACAGCGGATGGCACATCAATCGACGGGGGCGGGCTCGCCAACGGTACATCGGTGGCTTCAAAACCACCCTCATTGAAGGTTTCTTCGAAATCTGAAGTACTGACGTCGGGCACATCTGCCACGTCATCTGGTTCATGAAGGATCGTTTCAGCCGTGTCATACGGTTCATCAATTCCCGTACTAAGAGTATCCCGATTATAAATCAGCGTGTCGGCCTCTGGGTCGATGTAATCGGAGGCAGAACCTCCCACCGGAACAGCCGAAGCATCACTCGAGGTCGGTTCAGGTGGACTTGTTGGCTCCGCAGCCGGGACTTCATCAACAGGTGCAACTGAAGGTGCAACGCGGTTGCCTCCCGCAGGCGGCACAACACCCGGTTCAGGCAACGACAACATGTCCGCCACAGAAGGACGTGCAAACATTCCTCGGCCACGGGGTTTCTTGGCTGCCACTACTGGCTTGGTATCAGCAGGACGCTCAGGCGCATCAAGACCACTCGGCAATGCCGTAGGGTCTCCGCTATCATCATTCTTCTCCAAAGGGGTACCATCCTCAAAACAAAAGTCTACACGATCTTCATAGACCGTTTGGCAGGCCGGGCAACGTTTCATTAATCCTCGCCCCATGGACGGATTGAATCCCGCCCCACAGGAGTCGGAGTATACCCAAACACTCGGGCGCGCGCGTGGGTCAGTTCAAAATATACCATAGAGTCAGACCTATCGGTCACCATGTAAGTGCCTTAAATAACGCGATATTACCAATCTTTGCACCTGGTTCGTTCCTTCTACGATTTGCATCACCTTTGCATCGCGCATGAAGCGTTCAACGGGATACTCGCGCGTGTAGCCGTATCCACCAAGAACTTGAACGGCATCGGTTGCAACCTGAATTGCCGAATCGGTGGCCACACATTTCGCCATGGCTGCGATGTGACTGTATGGCTTTCCAGCATCTCGAAGACCCGCGGCCTTGTGTACCAAAAGGCGAGAATATTCAATCTTACAGGCCATGTCTGCCAGCATGAATCCAACGCCTTGAAAATCGATAATTGCCGTCTTGAACTGTTTCCTTTGACAAGCATACGATGCGGCCACATCCAGGGCAGCCTGAGCCAGTCCCACAGAAATAGCGGCTATGGTGATTCTTCCTGAATCCAGGGCGCTCATCGCAACCTTAAATCCATCCCCTTCACTTCCGAGAAGGTTGCTCGATGGGATGCGTACATCACGCATGACCACCTCCACAGTAGGCGATGCCCGAAGCCCCATTTTCTCTTCTTTCTTTCCAAAAGAAAGGCCGTCGGCATCCCCAGGGACCAAGAATGCACTGACACCCTTCGGACCCGGCCCTCCCGTTCGCGCCATCACAACGTACAGATCTGCATAGCCGCCGTGGGTAATCCAAAACTTTGTGCCATTGAGAACATATTCATCCCCATCCAGCACTGCAGTAGATTGTAAACTTGCAGCATCTGATCCTGAATCAGGCTCAGAAAGTGCAAAAGCCCCAATGGTTTCACCCATGGCCAACTGCGGCAGGTATTGCTCTTTTTGCGCCTCCGTACCGAACTGAGACAAAATCACTTGCGGCAGCCCAGTCACTGCAACACTGACGCCATAACTAGCAGACACCTTGGCAATTTCTTCCAATACGATCGCGTATTCGGTGTACCCAAGGCCCAGCCCACCGTATTCCTCGGTTGTCTGAACACCACACAGGCCAGCTTCTCCCAGGGAGTTGAGCAATTCAGGCCGAAATGTTTCCGATTCATCATCGGCTTTAAGCGTGTCTCCCAATATGACGCTTGCCGCTTCAGCAGCAGCATCTTTCAAGGATTGCTGGTCTTCAGAAAGCTCAAACATGACAACCTCCAAGGCTTCCCTGCTAACCCGAGGTACACACACTCGGCAGCAACGCGGTCACATCAGACTCGATCAGCAGTCCCACACCTGGAACCCAAAGACCATCACCGCAGCCGATCGGCTCCTCAAATGAATCTCCGTCAACAGGTGCCACTCGAAGACCAACAGGGTCGATCGGTACACAAGAAGTACCATTTGAAAGTGCAACACCAACCCAGCTTGGAGAGGCGCCATCACTACACCCAAAGCCGACTGAAGGAGANCCCCANGACCATCCGGCCTCACAACGCTCAAANCCGACAACGGTGGCGCCACCAACAGCAACATTACACACTTTGTGAGAATTTCTAAGATGAGAGGTGACCAGATGTAAGTAAGGGTTGTTGTCTTCCGTCAAATCCGGCTGTGGATCCGCTTCATCACCGTAAGAGAAGGCCGAACCCTTTCCGTGTATTTGGTCGACATGCACCCACTCCATCACGCCATCGCCTGTGGACTGAACCCCTTCCCAGGTCGAAACTTGGGTCAGCTGATCAACAACAGTGGCCAATGTATCCAGCTCTTTGCGAAAAGACTGTCCCTGAACAGGGTTCCGTTCTCGATCGGCCGGTGTAGCGGGATCAGGGTCACCGTCGTGTATGTCAAACAGGTGCGTGTGGAAGGTGAACACCCATGGACGTTCTGGGCCATTCTGCAATGCGGCATACCTCCAATTGAGCATGAGCTGAAACAAACGTCGTTCTGCTGCAGCTAAACTTCCATCCTGTTTCACTCCCAAATGAGAAGCCATACTTCCGACCACACGATGGCCTGGAACCACGAGAGGTCCCCCACCGGCCATCAATGGTGCTTCACTGCTAGCACCATACACTTCAAACGCTGAATGATCAGCCCTGTGCCGAAAGCATTCAGATAGACCCCCACTAAGAGAAATGGGTGTGTACTGGCCTGGAAAGTCTCTTGAAATGGTCACATCAAGATCATCAGGAGCCTCCACAGCGGCAACCTTACCTGCCATAGAGCGCGGGATGTGGGATGAAACGCTCAAAATGTCAGCTCCAAGCTCTTCTGCCAACACGGCCACTCCATGGCTATGTTCAAAGAGAATCCGCTCTGCACCATCCACTTCATTTACATCTGCACACGGTTCGCTCGACGCAGCCAACTCTACGTCCCCCCAGCGACCCGAGGCGTCTTGAACCTGCGTGTGCCCATGTAAACCAATGCTTGCCAAGCCTGCGCCGAGAAGACTGTCCATCGCCTCCCTACCGCGCGCAGCAGTTTCAGAAACAGCGTCTGCGCCAATGTCCAAATCAAGGTGATCCGTAACCGTTGGGTCTTCCGCCCACGCCAACGCCACATCGGGTCCCATTTGAAGGTCTACCGTTCTGCCACGGTCCACCCAACGTTCTTCAAGCCAAACCAGATTGTTGGTCCGTCGGACCCACGGTTCCCCTTGTAAATCCCCACATCTCACCAGACCCGGCGACACACATTCCACCGTTTCTCCACGCACCATCGGATCCGCATGAACAATTAACTGCGCTTGAATCGGAGACTGCTGTGGAAACGAACCTTTTGAATTCGAGCAGGCAATCAGAAACGGGAACCACCAGACCATGCGTCCAGTGTATCGGGTGTTTCCGAATTGTCTGTAGGAACCCGGGCATCGATGGCTTCTTTCATTCTCTCACCAGTGCCCTGCGCCATTGCTCCCAAGTCCAACGCTTCCACAAACCGAGTGTTGACCCGAACAAGGCGCGCCCCGGCGGTGTCAACGTTCAATTCTTGCATGACTTCGCGCACCTTCGCACCACGACCATCCACGGTATCGAGCGTGATTCGAAGCACTGTTTGATCCTGGCCTCCAGCCTCGACCGTCATACCCCTAATGTTGGGGCGAATGTCCACGATTCGCATTCCTGGAAAGCGGCGCCGTTTCTTTTTCTTATTGCGTCGCTCCACTTCAATGGTGTCTCTTACGAGCAAACCAGCAACCGCTGGCTCCCATTGTTCAGGCAACCCAGGCAGAATCGCTACGTAATCCATGCCCGCAACAGCACTCATCAAAGATGGCGCTTTAAATCCAACTTCAGACACTCCGAAGACTCGGAAACCATCTGGAATGACCCCAGCGAGTGTTTTGAGAAGTTCCTGCGGATCCATTCGCTGGTTAATTGTGATGTCCATGTACTCGCCCAAGGACGCTTCCGCGACGGGACGAGCAGAGGAAAATGCCACCTTGGGATGAGGGTGAAATCCCTGGGAATACACCAATGGGACCTTCGCTCGCCGAAGGGAGCGAATCCAAGCATTCATGGTCTCTAGATGGCTTAAGAAACGGGCTTCACCAACAACACCAACCCGGAAAACCAGGCGCTGCACTGGTGGAGGCTCGGGCGCCCTCACTGGTGGCAATCCGGGCCGGGCGGGTTTGCTACCCATCTCGACTGGTGGCGGTGGACGCTCCCAGTTTTTCTCCGCTTTCCGACCTTCAATGCTGTTGCGAAGCATGTGTGCGCACAGGGGCCGCTCTTCATCAATCACACCGCAACGGTGACATTTTGAATGTCGGCAATCCTCTGCATGTTGAAGCTGGACGGCACGCTCCCAATCTTCTTTAAACCACTGCTTGGAGACCAAAATATCAATGTGGTCCCAAGGAAGACGTTCATCCATATCGCGAGCCCGCAACGCATCATCAACGTCAAAGCCGGAATCTTCAATCGCCTGTTGCCACAATGCCAAATTCCGATGCTCATCCCAGGCATCAAACCGACAACCCAACTTGAACGCAGTTTCAAGCAAGTCCCCTGCCCGTCGGTCCGATCGACTCACCAAGCCTTCAAGCCACGTTTCACAAGGATCATGGCGCCCAAATTTAACGTTGTTGGTCTTCCGGAAGCGTTCCAAGAGTATTCTTTGACGGCGATAAGTTTCATCCAAAGAAAGTTGTTCCGCCCATTGAAATGGCGTGAACGGCTTCGGGACAAATGTAGAAACACCCGTGTTTACTTTTGCCTTGGGATTCCACTCTTTGCCGACTGCAACGGTCCGCAATGTAAGGTCCGCAATGGCCTCGATGTCATCATCACGTTCCGTGGGCAAGCCGATCATAAAGTACAACTTCACGTGGTCCCATCCACGCTTGAACGCCTCGCTACTCATGTTCAACAAATCTTCATCTGGAATCCATTTGTTGATCACAGCCCGCAATCGCGGAGAGGCGGCCTCTGGCGCAAACGTCAGGCCCGTTCTTCGAATACCGGCCACCATATCGGCCAATTCCACAGAAAAACTATCCAAGCGCAATGAAGGCAAAGAAACGCCTACACGCTGGGGAGCCGCCTTTCTTACGACACTATCCACCATTTGCCGAACATTGCTGTAGTCACAAGTCGATAGAGATACGAGAGACACCTCTTCATATCCGGTGGTCTCTAATGTTCGGTCCATCAAATCATTGATGTTCTCTAGTGTCCGCTCGCGGACTGGGCGGGTGGTCATCCCAGCCTGGCAGAACCGACAACCTTGGGTACAGCCCCGTAGAACCTCCAAAGAGATTCGGTCGTGTACCTGCTGCGTAAAAGGAACAATGTAATCAACTGGAAAGGTCGAACCATTCAAGTCCCGAGTGATCCGTTTGCGAATTTTGGGACCATCCACAAACGGCAAGACTCGGCCATCGGGAAGGGTCTCCATCTCAAAACGAGCGGGCACATACACACCCTCGATCTCTGCGAGCGCTGAGAGCCGCGCTTCTCGACCTTTCACTCTATCGAAGGTTTGTGCAATCTCGATCACCACGTCTTCTCCGTCACCAATGACGAAAAAGTCGATAAAAGGAACCAATGGCTCGGGGTTGAACACCGCCGGACCCCCAGCAAATGTCAGAGGGTCTTCTTCTTTTCGGTCTTTGGTCCGCAATGACATGCCCGAAAGCTCAATCATGTTGAGAATATTGGTGAAAGTCAGCTCCGACTGGAGTGTGAAGCCAATCCCATCAAACTCATCGATGCTGTCCTTGCTTTCCAAGGCAAACAACGGCAGGTCACGCTCTCGAAGCACGGCCTCCATATCGACACCGGGGGCATACACTCGTTCAGCAGCAATCCCATCCAACTGATTGATTACCGCATACAGAATGTGCAAACCCAAGTTGCCCAATCCAAGATCATACAGGTCTGGAAATGCAAGAACCAGACGGACACGTGCATCCGGTTTCCGCACAGAATTAATCTCGGTACCAATGTACCGACTGGGCTTCTCCACAAGGGGAAGCAGTTCTTGCTCAAGTATGGTGGACAAATTCATGGGTGTCTGGATACCCCGAAAAGGCAATCAAACCAATGAGAGGCTATGAATTTGTCACGGTTGTGTTGCAATCGTGACAATGAGGGATCATGAAACGTAAGGGGTGGCTCGTCGTGGCTGGAGCATTTTTGAGCGGTTTTGCGGGCTTTCTTAGCTACGCAACAGGGCGAACCCCATCGGGTGGCGAACTTGTTACCGCTTCGGGTGCAGAAGTTGCGTCCCCTGCCCTAGAACCTGGTGACGAAATCACCGTCGTCACATGGAATATCCATTACGGTGGCGGTCCAACACTGGAGGTCGGCCGCGGTCAATCGCGTGCGGCGGTGGTTCAATATCTTGACAGTATCGCCGCCAATATCCGAAGCTGGGATGCCGACATCGTCGCACTTCAAGAAGTTGATCGAAGCGCAATCCGCTCCTACGACATGGACCAACTGGCTTGGCTACAAGAGGCCACCGGAATGCCATATGCAATTTGGACTCCCACATGGGACGCAAATTGGATCCCACACCCTGGGTTGAACCCGAAAAAACAAATCGGGCGCGTTCTTTCCGGCCAAGCGATTCTGTCACGATTTCCGCTAACGAAAGCCGAACACACGCGGCTACCACAGCCCGAAGAGTCTGGAGCTTTATACAACCTCTTCTACCTGCATAGACACCTCACCGAGGTGACGGCACAACTGGGACCAGACCTGGAACTTCGCATCATGAATGCCCACCTGGAGGCGTTCGACTCACAAAACCGTATCGAGCATGCAGAGCGGACCATCGCCGCCATTTCACCCGCCGGTCCGCGAACAATCCTTCTTGGCGACATGAACTGCGCCCCTACAGAAGCCAAAGTTCGAAAAGCATTTCCGGATGAACCCGAAACTGACATGTCACTGGACGACACAATCGACCGGTTGCGCGGAATCCCCGGCATGCAGGAGATTGTCCCACCGTCTGTGTATGCAGCCTCTGAATCGGCTTGGTTCACTTTTCCAGCACACGCACCGAATCGTCGACTCGACTACATCTTCCATAGTGAAAAACTGGTTCTTGCGTCCGCCAAAGTACCCGACATGAGCGATCCGCCCTCAGACCACCTGCCCGTCGTGTCCACCTTCCGGATCGACTGAAACAACGCCCGCTTTCCTGAGCACTTTTGCATACTTATGCTGACGCAGATTCTGCCGAGCATTCAGCAGTATCAGAATTGCAATCACAAAAGACCCCGCAGCCGGACCTCCGTCAATTACACGCCAGCCAGCCAGCCCCAGCATTGCAAAGCCCACGCCCACGCCCACCATGGACAGAATGAAAAACAGCCGCTCTCTCCGAACAGCAGCCTGGACAAATTGAATCTCTGTATTGCTAAGTTCTGTCATTCTTCTCTCGCACGATGAAACCAGTGCTACACTGTTCATTAGCCAAGTGGAGGTTTAGTGGCCCGCAGAGAACGCGCAGACCGCGTACTGTTGCAGAGAATTTCTGCAATTGAGAAACGCATGTTCGTGATCAAGCAGTCGTACGAGAAGTACTTCGCAGGTACAGAACCACTAGAACCCATCAAAGATCGCGAATCTCTAAAACGAGAAATGCGTGAGATCAGCCGCATCTCCATGACGACAACACGCGAACGGTACAAGTGGCAAACACTCAAGGCGCGCATGTCCGCTTTGGAGTCGTACTGGCAACGCAACCTTCTGATGATCGAACGCGGGACTCACCCCAAAATGAAGTTCCGAGCCGAAGCCAGGGCGCGTTCACGCGGAAATGGTGCGAGTTCTGGGGCAGAAGAGCGTCTGGAAGCCCAGCGCCAAGCTCGGGCGCGGGCGGCAGAAGAAGAGGCCACCCTACGGAAGACCTTCAACGAATTTATCTCCGCGAGAAAGAAATGTGGTCAAGACACTGGAGTCAGCTTCCGAGCGGTTCGGGAAGTCCTTCGCGGCCAAGCAGAAAAGATACAGACGCAGTACAAATGTAAGGAAGTCGAATTTTCCGTCAGCGTGGAAAAAGGGAAAGCCAAGGTAAAGGCTGTTCCAGTTCGTTGACGAGTGTTCAACCACACCCTAAGCTGTTCATAGGAGCATCGGTCTGATGATATTGCAACGCAGAGACTGGCTATTGTGGGCGATCAGCAATGTCGTTTGGCGAATCCCTGGTCGCGCTGCGCTCAAAATGGCTGGATTTTCCCATACGGAAGCGGGCTCCGGCCTGGACATGCTGGCTGCGGTCGAAGAGACCCCCCGCCGGGAGATGCGGGCACGATACTTCCGTCATGCACTGGACGAACTAAAACACTCAGGAATGTTCCGAACCCGTGCATTGGCTTTGGCNGACAAACCTCGAAGCCGAGCGCAGGCAATGCTCGACGACAGTAGCTTCATCCGCGAACANGGAATCAATGAAGCGGACTCCCTGTTCTCTCAGTTCAGCGAGGTGGAATTTCTAGCGCTCGTGTGGATTGCTGAACGACGAGGCGCCCAGCAGTTCGACGTGTACGCCGATCTCATGAAAGAAGACCAGATCACACAAGACATGTTTTCCGAAATTGCNGATGATGANCGTTTCCATATTGCCTACAGTCGGGCNGAACTCGATAGATACATTGCTGCAGGNCACAGTNAAGAAGTCCAAAAAGCCGTGGCCAAGATCCGCAGACAGAGGTGGCTTGAAGCATGGCTCCGGTTCTCTGTGGTNCTGGGTGACTTCATGTCCAAGATNTGGCTTGGAATTCTCTACTTCACAGTGATCGGCCCATCCGCAATCATGGCNCACCTTTCAGAGAAAAAAACATCAGGCTTTATCACTCCCGATGAACCACAAACCGACCGAATGGTACGCGCACGTCTGCAAGGTTGATTANGGGTCATTNATGGCCATCACAATACTTGGCATATCCNCTCAATACCATGACTCAGCCGCNGCCCTGATTCGGGACGGCGTGGTAATTGCTGCGGCAAATGAAGAGCGNTTTAGTCGACTAAAACATGATGCTTCGCTGCCCATCCGAGCAGCNAGNTGGTGCTTGGAAGANGCTGGAATAACGGTGGACGAACTCGACCATGTCGTGTTTTATGAAAAGCCTCTCCGAAAGTTTGAGCGTCTGATGATCATGCAGCTGCTCCACTTCCCCAAAAGCCTGAAAGCCTTTCAAAGAAGCTCCATGGTNTGGCTTACCGAAAAGTTGTGGATCCGAAATGCACTGGTGAAACAACTCGATGTTCATCCAGACAAACTGCTTTGGTGCGAACACCATCTTTCCCATGCTGCAAGCGTCTTCTACTCATCGGGACTGGAGGAAGCGGCCATTTTAACGGTAGATGGTGTGGGTGAATGGGCGACAACAGCCTTGTGGAAAGCAGACTCATCAGGAATTCATCCGATTTCTCAGATTAATTTCCCGGACTCAATTGGCCTGATCTACTCGGCCTTCACAGCATTCTTGGGCTTTCGGGTCAACAATGGTGAATACAAAGTCATGGGAATGGCCGCCTACGGTGACCCCATCTACGAAGAGCAGGTCCGACAGGTCTTGATCCCCAGTGACGACGGAAGCTTCTCTGTAAATCGCAAATTTGTGAGCTATCACTACAGCGCCACAGACTCATATACCCCTGCATTTGAGCAATTATTCGGCGAGCCTCGGTTCCCAGGCACGACCTTTGATCCGACGACCCCAGAAGGTAAACGGTACGCGGATATTGCAGCAAGCATCCAAAAGGTGACCGAAGACTGCCTGGTTGGTCTCGCCAACCGTTTACACCAAGAGACAGGCTTAGATCACCTATGTATGGCCGGTGGTGTGGCATTAAATTCGGTAGCCAACACGGAAATACTCAACCGTTCCCCCTTCAAGACGTTGCAGGTCCACCCCGCAGCAGGAGATGCTGGCGGGTCATTGGGTGCTGCCTATTGGGCATGGAACGAAGTGTTGAACAATGAACGCAGCCCTGAATTGAAAACAGCGGGTCTGGGTAAATCTTGGTCTCACGAAGATATCGGCGAACTGCTGACCGACCTAAAAATCACTCATGTTGACTTAGGGGATGGACTCGCAGAAAGTGCGGCTGAAGAGATTGCCAATGGAAAAGTGATCGGTTGGTTCCAAGGTGGATTTGAATGGGGACCAAGGGCGCTTGGCCACCGCTCCATTCTGGCCAATCCCCGAGACCCTGATATGCAAGACAGGGTCAACGAGAAAGTAAAATTTAGAGAACGATTCCGGCCATTTGCGCCCAGTGTTCTGGAAGGTGCTGAAGATCGCTACTTTGAGATTCCAGAAGGTGCCGACCAACCCATTCGTTGGATGTTGATGGTTGTTCCCGTCAAGGAAGACCAACGAGCAGCCATGCCAGCAATCACGCATGTAGATGGAACCGCACGCATTCACGTAGTCACCGAAGAAGCGAACCCGGAATACCACAAACTTCTGGTTCAACTGGGAGAGAAAACAGGCCACCCGATTGTGTTGAATACCAGCTTCAACCTTAAAGGAGAACCCATTGTTCACTCGCCTGTGTCCGCCCTCGCCACATTTATGCGGTGTGGGCTGGATGTCCTGTATTTGGGTTCATACCGAATCGATAAGGCTGACATGAGGGGTCTGGAACGTGTCGGAACCGTCGAAGCCCAGTAATCTTCGGATTCGATTAGATACCATTGCTCAGCTGTTTAAGAGCCTGGGCAGAACGGGTCGTTGGTGGTTGGTCCCACTCTTCTCTGTGCTATCGGTCTTGGGGCTCATCCTCGCCGGTATGCAGGCCGTCGAGTTCATCGTCCCCTTTATCTACGTCGTTTTTTAAGGGCGGCCCGCGCAGTGCGGCCTGCGCCATTCCATTGGCGATCAAGCGCTCTCCGATGGCCTGGCCGACCAACGCATGGCCCAATTCGTTGGGATGGTGATCCGTCTCGTGGACCCATAATTCAGGTGCTTTCCGATGCTTTAGCACGGGGTAAAGATCCAACATTTCGATTTTTCGTGCAGTCGCCATCTCCGCCAAAATCTGATGTACCTCTAAGAATGGGTAGTCATCAAGTTGGTAAAACAATGGCATGACGGCCAGAAGAAACTGCCCTCCATCGGCTTCCACCCTTCGCGCCAATCGCTCCAATAAATCCGCCTTCTCTATAAAGCGATCTGATCTGAAATTAGCTTTGAAATCAGACAGATAGGCCCCATCAGTAGCATCCGATATCTCCTTTTTCTCTTCATAAACCCGGTAGGCGTTCCACAATGCGCTTCGTGTTCGCCATGGGTCTTGATCATGCTCAGCAAGTCTGCGCTTGAAGTTTTCACCCGCATTGTCGGTGGGTTCCAAGTTGAAATCGTCCAATACCAGGGTGTACACAACGACCGGATACCGCCGCCAACCGTCAGTCTCGTACAAATATCGGGCCGTAATGTCCTCCAGTTGGTATCCACTCACAGACACGTTCCGTACACTGACCGAATAGCCCCCCTCTTGCAGCGCTTGGCCTGCCTTCTCGTAGAACGTGTCATCAAAACGCACACCTTGGCCTTGGCCATGTGAATCACCCAAACCAAGAATCCACTCTGGTGGTCGATTCGGTTTCAGTTCACCTGTACGCCCACCGAGACCCACAGCCGTATTCATGGGAATGCCGTACACGGTCTTGCCATCAATGCTGCGCCGCTCATCAAAATAGCCACGCGGATTGCT